>JAUWOG010000348.1 GCA_030612305.1 Armatimonadota bacterium
CGACGGCCCGGTGGGCCTGGAAGCGCCGCGCCAGGGCGACCGCAACTACTTCGCGTGGGTTGACCGGGAGTACATCGCCGGCGTCTGCGCAGCCCTCGGCTGGGAGTGAGGCGCGCCCTGAGGCCAGCCCCCGCAGGAGCGAAGTCCACATCGCGATTGCCTGACGGGGCCAGCCTGGCGAGCTTTGCTGCGCAATGCTCGCTGCGACAGGCCCCTCCATTACGACCAACGGCGTGGAACGAGCCTTCCCTTCTACGGAGGTGCTGACAATTGATGGTGTCGAAACTGTCCATGGGCTATGCCCCTAACAGTGGCGTGACCCGCGAGATCATAGTCAAATATGATATGCGTGTCGAAGTTGCCAAGGCGTACTTCGACGATGCGCTGGCGGAGGTCGCTGAGCTCGTCGGGAGTGTCCATCTGCCGTGGAATGAGGCCGACCTGGGGCGGCTGAACTACGCGGCGGTGGATGAGGAGTTCCGCCGCGCCTCCATCGAGCGCATCAGAGACACAATCGTCTTTGCAGCCGAGCATTTTCCGACCGCCGAACTCACCGTCCTCCACGGCGCGCCGTACCGCTGGATCGCGCACGAACACGAGGCGGGTCGCGTCGGGGACTATGAGCTTTTCATCGCCGGGCTGCGCGAGCTGGCCGACCTCGCCGCCGAGCACGACCTGCTCCTGACGCTGGAGAACAACAACTGCTACTGGCTCAATGCGGCGGGTGAGTTCGCCTGGGAGGACGCCGAGCCTACGGTCGACATGCGCTATTTCGGATGCACTCCGGAGCACTGGCTGGCTGCCTATGATGATGTCGCCCATGACAGCTTCAAGCTCTGCCTCGACACCGCCCATGCCTGCACCTACGCCCACACGATAGAGGACCATGCCGAGCGGGCGGCGACGCTCCTGTCATACCTCGACCGGCCCGAGGCAATCGCGCATGTCCACTGGAACGGTCACCAGGCGTTCGAGCCCGAGGGGCGTCTGGACAAGCATCTCAATGTGGGAAAGGGAAGCATTCCGGAGGAGGTTCACCGGCGCGTCAAGGAGCTCGACGCCTCGCACCTGCTGGAGCACTACCTGGGGGAAGATGCGCTGGTCGAGGAGCTGGCCTATATCGAGGCGCTCTGACGCGGCGACCGGGAAGGGTGAGACGATGCTGCCACAACTGGGGCTGATCTACCTCAAGCCCCGCCACGAAGTCACCGTTGACATACTCCGCAAGTATGATTTGACCGTCGAGGTGTCCACTCGCCAGATAGCCGAGATTCCGTCCGAGATGGCGGAGTACGTGACCAGTGTCCACATGCCGTACAGCACGCATGAGTTGGGGCGTCTCAACTATGCGGCGGTGAACGACGATTTCCGCGAACTCAGCTTGGAGATAATTGAGGGGGCGATGCGGCAGGCGAGTCGGCTGTATCCGGACGCCGGGCTCGCGGTCATCCACGGATCACCCGAGCGCTTCGCGTGGGATGCCCAGCCTGCGGGGCAATTCGGGGATTACGAGCTTTACGTGGAAAGCCTGCGCCGCCTCGCCGACAGCGCCGGCGACAGTGGTTTCCGCCTGATGCTGGAGAACAACCGCCGCTACTGGACGAATGCTGCGGGCGAGCTGGCCTGGGAGGACGCGACTCCGGCCGACAACCTCGTCTATTTCGCGATCGAGCCGCATGATTGGCTGCAATCCTGGCATGACGTCGCCCACGAGAACCTGAAGCTCTGCCTGGACACGGCTCATGCCTGCTGCACGGTTCACGCGGTCGCGGACCACGAGCAACGAGTCGCTGAACTGATGCGGGTCCTGGATGAGCCGGCGGCTCTCGGTCATATCCATTGGAACGGTCACGAGCTTTTCGAGCCTGAGGGGCGTCCGGACAAGCATCTCAACGTCGGCAAGGGAACGATCCCACAAGCGATGCACCGGCGCATCAAGGCCCTTGAGGCCTCGCACCTGCTGGAGCACTACCATGGGGAGGCGGCGCTGGTCGAGGAGCTAGCCTACATCGAGGCGCTCTGAGCCGTTCGCCCGCTGCTGCTGTCCGTCATGCTCCCCGAAAGAAAGAACCTCGCCACAGGTGCAATCCATCTCCCGGGCGAGGTGTCTGATTCATTGCGCGTCATTGCTCATGACGCTACGATGTGTTTCCCTGTTGCTCTCAGTTCTCTTTCAGCTCTGCGATAAGCGCCTCGATGCTCGCCTTGGCATCACCGAACAGCATCCGCGTATTGTCCTTGTAGAAGAGCGGGTTATCGATTCCGGCGAAGCCGCTGGCCATTGAGCGCTTCAACACGAATACGGTCCTGGCGTGATCGACGTTGATGATCGGCATGCCGTAGATGGTACTGTCTGCGTCATCTCTCGCCGCCGGATTCACGACATCATTGGCGCCGATGACGATGGCCACGTCAGTGTTGGACATCTGGGCGTTGACGTCGTCCATCTCCAGAAGCTGGTCATACGGGACATTTGCCTCGGCGAGGAGCACGTTCATGTGACCGGGCATCCGGCCCGCAACGGGGTGGACTCCGAATGTGACACTGGTGCCGTTTTCCGCCAGCAGTTCGGCGAGTTCCCGCACTGCGTGTTGCGCCTGCGCCACAGCCATTCCATAGCCCGGCACTACCACCACCGAGTCGGCTGCCTCGAGTACGTACGAGGCCGCGTCGGCGTCTATCGGATTCTCCTGACCTCTCTCTGCGCCCTCGCCTTTGCCGCCGCCACCACCGAATGCGCCGAAGAGCACATTGCGCAGCGACCGGTTCATCGCCTTGCACATTATCATCGTCAGAACCAGCCCGCTTGCGCCCACCAGAGCCCCCGCCACGATAAGCACGGTGTTGTCAATGACAAAACCTGCTGCACACGCAGCCAGCCCCGAGCAGCTATTGAGAAGCGAAATAGCCACCGGCATGTCGGCGCCCCCGCTGGGGAGCGTGAAGAGGACTCCAAAGACCAGAGAGAGCCCGACAAGCGCCAGAAACGCCGGGTACATCCCAACCGGGTTGAGCATGAATGCGACGCCGGCTGCAAGCGCCGCCGCAAGAAAGACCGCATTGATTATCTGCTGTCCACGAATACCCAGAGGCCGGCCCGGGAGCTTCTGGGCCAGCTTAGCGTACGCTACAAGGCTGCCCGTGAATGTTACGCCGCCGATGAGCACTGCCAGGAAAGTACCCAGGAGAGTGATGAGCGTTGGAGCTTGCTGCACCCATATCCAGCGAGCATCCTCATACTCCGCCCAGCCGACGAGCAGGCTGGCAACACCTCCGAAGCCGTTGAAGAGGGCTACCAATTCCGGCATCGCCGTCAACTGCACCCTTGATGCCGCCACTGTGCCGATGAGACCGCCAATGACAAAGCCGGCGATGATGTATGTGTAGCCCATCTCCTGGCTGAGCAGGGCCGTCACAACCGCCAACAGCATCGCCACAGCCGAGAGTCTGTTGCCCATGCGCGCCGTCTTCTGGCGGCTCAGCATCTTCAGCCCCATGATGAACAGCACTGAGGCAATCAGATAGCCCAGATTCACCAACGTAGGGCTGATCACCGGCTCTCACCGTCCTTCTTGGTGCTGAACATCCCCAGCATGCGGTCGGTTACCAGATAGCCGCCTACTACATTGATCGTCGCGAATACCATCGCCAGTGTGCTGAGCACGATGCGGATTGTCTCATTGTCGGTAGTGCCGGCCGCGAGCAGCGCACCCACTATGGTGATGCCCGAGATCGCGTTCGTCCCCGACATGAGTGGAGTATGCAACTGCGAGGGCACCTTCGAGATCAACTCGAAGCCCAAGAAAATCGCCAGTACAAACACAAAGAAAAGCAGTACTCCTGCGGACATCAATGCCCACCTCTCAGTTCTGTTTCGCTCGTATCTCAAGCAGCATTTCGTTGACTACCTCGCCGCCGTGGGTGATTACGCATCCTTTGACTATCTCGTCATCGAAATCAAGGCTGCAACAGCCGCTCTCCGCGTCGTAGAGTTCATCCACCAGCGCGGTTACATTTGCGGAGTACATCTGGGATGCGTGAATTGGCACACGGCCCGGCAGATTCGCCAATCCGATGATCCTGACGCCGTTGCACTCGACTTCCTTGTCAACCTCGACACCCTCGACATTCCCGCCGCTCTGACA
>JAUWOG010000420.1 GCA_030612305.1 Armatimonadota bacterium
AAGTCCTTCAGCTTCCGCAACTGGTCCTGCGCCAGCGCCTTGGTGGGGTAGAGCAGCAGCGCCCGGCTCGACGCACGCTGCGCAAGCCTCTCCGCTACCGGCACCAGGTAGCAGAGCGTCTTACCGCTCGCGGTGCTGGTCACCACCATCGTGTTCTCGCCGCTCAGTGCGGCATCTATCGCCTCTGTCTGGTGGCTGTAGAGGCGCTCTATGCCGAGGCCGCTCAGGATCTGCCGGACTTGTGGAGAAAGCTCTGTGGTCAAGTCACCGTAGCGCGCCTGGCGTCCCGGGATTGCCGCGGTATGCAACAGCCGGCCGCGGTAGTCCTTCTCGCCGGTAATCGCCTCCAGCACGCCCAGCAGATCCATTGCTACTCATCGCCCCTGCCCTCGTGGTCGCTCTCCGTCGGCTCGTCGCGCTTACGCGACCTGCTTCGCGGCAGTTCCACGAGCAGCACGAGACCGAGGCTGAGGAAGTACAGCAGTATCATCGGCCCCGCCAGCAGCATCATGTTGAATGGATCCGGCGTCGGCGTGACAATGGCGGCGATGACGAGGATGATGACAACCGCCCAGCGCCAGCCACGGGCGAACGTAGCGCCGGACACGAGCCCCACACGCGCCAGGAACATCATCACCAGCGGCATCTGGAAAGCCAGGCCGAAGACCAGCAGCAACCGCATGAAAAAGCGCAGGTACGAGCCCAGTATGAACTGCGGCTCCACGCCGAGTTGCGTGTTGAACAGAATCAGGAAAGCGAACGCCTGCGGTGTTATCACATAGCAGAACCAGATGCCTGCGGCAAAGAGCAGCACCGACGAGGGAACTACGAGATACACGTAGCGGCGCTCTCGACTCGTCAGCCCCGGGCTTACGAACTTCCACGTCTCCGCCACGATGCCCACGAAAGCGAGAATGATGCCTCCGAGCAGCGCCACCTGCATCATCAGCAGTATGCCGCCGGCCGGATCGAAGATATGGAAGCTGAAATCCTCCAGACCGGCACGCTGCGCGCCCTCGTTCGCCGGATACTCCAGCCAGTCCATCACCGTGTCGCGATACTTCCACGATATCGCGAACCCGATGGCCACATAGATTACCGAGCGCAGCAATCCCGCGCGCAGCTCCTCAATATGCTCCACCACGTCCAGGCCCTGACGGTCTGCCGTGTCCTGGTTGCCGTTCCCATTCATGCCTCGCACCGCCGGAGATGGTCTTCCCGACCCGCGCAACTACCTATCGAGATTCCCCTTCAGCTTCTCGCAGCAGTATGCTCTCCTCCGTGCCTACATCGAAATAATGGCACTTCGCCATGTCCACCGTGACCTTGAGCGGCTGTCCCTCGACGGCCTCCGTGGCGCTGTCCAGACTCGCCAGCAGGCTCTTCCCGCGCACATCGAGGTATGCAAGCGTATACGCCCCCGTCGGCTCCGTCACCTCGACGGTCGCCTCCAGACACCGGCTTGGCTGCATGTCATCGGTGCGACCCCGGGCTGCCTCACGAATGTCCGTAGGCCGGATGCCGAAGATAACCTCGCGACCCACGTACTGCCTGAGCTGCTGCCTGTGCTGCTCGTCCACTGGCAGTCGGAAGCCGTCTCCGGAGACCCACAACTGCTCCCCATCTTCTTCGACAGCCGGCTCCATGAAATTCATCGGCGGGCTGCCGATGAAGCCCGCGACGAACCGCTTCACCGGCCTGTTGTATAGTCCCAGTGGCGTGTCACACTGCTGGATGATCCCCTCATTCATTACTGCGATCCGGTCGCCCATCGTCATTGCCTCCACCTGATCGTGGGTGACGTAGATCGTCGTGATCTGGAGACGCCGATGGAGTCTTATTAGCTCCGCACGGGTCTGGAGGCGCAGCTTCGCGTCGAGGTTGGAGAGCGGCTCATCCATCAGAAAGCAGGCTGGCTCACGGACTACCGCCCGTCCCAGCGCAACTCTCTGCCTCTGCCCGCCTGACAGCGCTGCCGGGCGGCGCTGCAGCAGTCGCTCTATGCCCAGCATCTCTGCCGCGTTCTGCACTCGCTGTCTCACCTCCGCCCCGGGCACCTTCTGCAGCTTCAGCCCGAACGCCATGTTGTCAAACACGCTCATGTGCGGGTAGAGAGCATAGTTCTGGAAGACCATGGCGATGTCGCGGTCCTTCGCCGAGACGTGGTTCACCGGCAGGTCGCCGATCCACACTTCGCCGCTGCTCGGCTCATCGAGACCCGCAATGATGCGCAGGCACGTCGTCTTGCCGCAGCCCGAGGGCCCTACGAGCACGAGGAACTCGCGCTCCGCTATCTCGAGGTTGACCTCGTCAAGGGCGGTTACCTCACCATAGCGCTTCGTGAGGTTGACAAGCTTCACCGCCGCCATCGCTGCTGTCACGCTCCTTGTGTATCGGTTGCGACAAGGCCGCCGCCAGGTGAGAAGCGACCTCACTTTCTGCGGCGACCCCTTCGTTGAGTATCTCCGGTTATCGCAGCCTTGCGGCTTCGGCGGCTCTGCCTCGCCTGCCTCGATGTCGTTCAGTCATTGAGGAACAGCGGATCGTTCCGGCCGCCGCCCATCTTCTGGAGGAGAATACCCTTCGCGTGCCCGTCCATGAAGCAGACGTTGACACTGTTCGTGTGCCACGGGAAGTTCTCGTATTCCTCTTCCATGCCGAAAAGCGGCCTGTGATTCGGGCGACCTGCGTGCGATTGCGGACAGGTCCGATATGATGACCATGGGTTGTCGCTCACGAGCATCGTATCCGCCGGCCGCTGCATCGAGCCCAGCGCGCAGATCCCGTCCGTAAAGCAGCTCTCGCAGATCGTCGCGTAGCTTATCGGCCCCTCCTCAGCGCTCGGGAAGCGCACCAGCGTCTCCTCGCCGTCCGGAGGCCCTTGCACGCCCGACGGGCACACGTACATTTGGCTGCTGGTCACATACGGGTACCAGCGCCAGTACCACATGCCGTCCTGCGTGCCCGGAGTTGACGACTGCTGACCGATGCTCAGCAGGCCGTCATAGTCGGTCACATACATCCCCGCTGCGGTGCCGAGCTGCTTGAGGTTGCTTATGCAATTCGCCGTCCGTGCGCGCTCCTGGGCCCGGGCAAAGACCGGAAAGAGAATGGCCGCCAATACCGTGATAATGGCGATCACTACCAGCAGTTCTATCAGCGTGAAGCCACGGTCTCGTTTCTTCATTGTTTCGTCCTCCGGACGCCTCGACCAGTCGCATTCCGGCGACTGGTACTGCTTCATCGCGCCCATTGCTTGTTGCCGATACATACTGCTTCGCCGTCTAGGGGTTCGATTCCTGCGCCACAATCGCAGAGACACGTTTGCGACCGGCGACACGGCCACGCTCATCAATCACTTCAATCTCTATGATGTGCTCGCCCGGCTCCAAATGCTCCGTGTCCCACCGGTACCGGTATGGCGTCACGTTGGTGATGCAGCGGAACCGCCCGTCTATTTTGACAGTGACCGTTGCCGCTTCCATCTCCGCCGGAGCCTCGATTGATATCTCGACGACCCCCGACACCGCCTCCGGTGCAGCGCCGATGACGGCAACCCAGATCTCCTCGAGATCCATCGGCCCGATGTC
>JAUWOG010000650.1 GCA_030612305.1 Armatimonadota bacterium
CGGCGACATGCACTCCATGAGGGATGAGGCAATATGATGACTGAGGAAGTGCTACAGGAAATCCCGGTAGTTTGGCTCCAGGGCAGTGGCTGCTCCGGCTGCTCGGTTTCACTGCTCAACTCCGCAGCGCCCCGCATCGCCAACGTGCTGCTCGAAGAGCTTGTTCCCGGCAAGCATGTTCAGGTGCGTTTTCACCCGACCATAATGGCCGCCTCCGGCCACCTCGCAGTGGAGATACTCCACGATACCCAGGCAGGCGATGAAGCGTATGTCCTGATTCTCGAAGGCGGCATTCCCGAGAAGATACCGAATATCGGCGGCGCCACGCCTGACGGCGAGGAGATCAGCATAGTTGACACCTTCACCGAGTTGGCGAAGGGCGCGCTCTGTGTGGTTGCCGTCGGCGCATGTGCAGCTTTCGGCGGCATCCCCGCCGCGGCCCCGAATCCGTCCGGCTCGAAGTCGGCCAGCGAGGTCCTGGCAGACCACGCCATTGACACCCCGTGCGTCAATGTGCCCGGATGCCCGGCTCACCCCGACTGGATCCTCGGAACCCTCGTCAATGTTCTGCTCCGCGGCCTGCCCACGGAAGCTGACCTCGATGCCCATGGCCGCCCGCTGGCTTTCTTCGGGCAACTCATACACGACAACTGCCCGCGACGAGCCTTCTTTGACGCCGGCAAGTTCGCCTCCCATCACGGTGAGGAAGGCTGCCTCTACGAACTCGGCTGCAAAGGTCCGGTCACCTACAGCGACTGCCCCTCCCGGCAATGGAACTCCGGCACCAGTTGGCCGATAGGAGCAGGGAGTCCGTGTCTTGGCTGCGTCGAGCCGGGTTTCCCGGACGTGGGCTGCGCGCTATACAAGAAGATTGAGACTGACGAGGAACCCCGGATCGAGCAGGACGCGGCCACCGGAAAACTCAAGTACGTCGCCCCCAGGGCCGCGGCATACTCAGCCGCCGCAGAGGGGTCGTAAGAGAACCTACTACTTGTCGGCACAGATTCGTATCATGTATCGAGAACGGCGCGGGCAACGGCCGGCGCGGCATCCCGCGTGTACGCGGGACGCCCTACAACGGACGGCAACGGCGAACGTCAACGGCAAGTGAGTAGTACCATCACGATTCCAGATGCTGCTTGCCTTGTGTGAGGAGAGTGCATAATGGGACGGATTGTCATAGACCCAGTCGGACGTGTCGAAGGCCATCTGAGGATTGATGTGACAGTGGACGCCGGGGAGGTGAAAGATGCTCGCGTCTCCGGACCGATGTATCGCGGTTTCGAGCAGATCCTGCTCGGACGCCACCCGATGGATGCTCAACGCCTCACCACGCGCGTCTGCGGCGTCTGTCCGGCGGTGCATTCTGTCTGCTCGAGTCTCGCTCTCGACCAGGCCATCGGTGTCGCCGACCAGATCCCCGACAACGGCCGCATCATCCGCAACCTGCTCCTCGGAGCCAACTACCTCCAATCCCACATACTCCACTTCTATCTCCTCGCCGCGCTGGATTACGTTGATCCCGCCGCCGTGGACGTAAGCACCGACGACCCGGGAATGAAGCGCCTCGGCGAGTTCCTCCAACGCGATCAGTTGGCCCCCTTCGCACCCCGCTACGAGGGCGACCTCCGCCTCGACAAAGACGCCAATACCGCTGCGGTCTCCCACTACCTCCGCGCGCTCGAAATGCGTCGCCTCACTCACGAGATGCTCGCCACCTTCGGCGGCAAGATGCCGCACGAAGTTGCCTGCGTCCCCGGCGGCACATGTGAGGTCCCCACTGACGACAAGGTGGCCGCCTTCATCTCCCGCCTCCAGGATGTCCGCCACTTCATTGACGATTGCTACATCCCCGACGTCGTGGCCGTCGCCTCGACGTATTCCGACTATTGCGAAATCGGTAAGGGCTGCGGCAGATACCTCTCTTACGGCGTCTTCGACATGGACGTAGCCGAGACCGACCTGCTCAAGCGCCCCCGCTATCTCCCCTCCGGCGTCCTGAATGGGCAACTGGACGAGGTCGCCATCGGTGCGATAACCGAGGACCTCAAGTACTCCTTCTTCGACGACGAGGCCACACACCGGCACCCCTCAGAGGGAGAAACTAAGCCCGCAAGCGAAAAGGACGGGGCGTACAGTTGGGCGAAAGCGCCGCGCCTCAATGGCGAGCCCTACGAGGTCGGCCCGCTCGCCAGGTGGCTTGTCGCATACCATGCCGGCGACGAGAAGGTGAAGTCGGCGGTTGATGCGCTGCTCTCGGCGCTCGG
>JAUWOG010000602.1 GCA_030612305.1 Armatimonadota bacterium
CCGCCTGCGACGGCCTTGGCTTGCAGCACTTTGTAGGCGACGCGGCGCACGGGGTTGGTGAGGTAGATGTAATTGCCTACCAGAGCCTCCGGGATCGGCGGTGCGGATGAGACGGTGATGGTCTCGGTTTCGCGGTCCACAGCTTTGATCTCGGCGCGGTATTCGGCGTTGTCCATGGTGATGCCCAGGCCGTTCTTCGTCAGCTTCGTACCGCCGACAAGGGCCAGGTGTGTGAGCATGCCCCTCTCTTCGGAACACAGGCCGAACCGCCCGGCGAACTCGAAGCCACCCTCGGCGCTGCGTAGCACTGTGCCATCAGCAGAAGCGAAGATGGTGTCAATGCGCCCGTTGGTCAGCTCGATGACGCAGCCGTACGCCTCGAAGCCGGCTTCATCCGTGCCTGATATCTTTAGTGGGCGCGCCGATTTGATGATCGGCTCGTCCTTGTACAGCTCCATGATGTTGATGACCTGGGTCCTGGCGGGCGCATCCTCCTTCTTATGCAGCAGCACCCATTTCATCTCGTAGGGCTTGCCGCCGGCAGGTGAGGTGCCGTCCGCGATGATAACCTCCGCGCCCTCCGCCTGCGGCACAGTCATGCGGAAGTGGAGGCCGTCGGCGTCCTTCAAGGCCCAGTCTGCGGACCAGACGCCGGTCGGCTTCGCTCGCTCGACGTTGTACAGATGCGCGAAGCCGAACAACTGGCCCCGCCAGCCGTAGATGCTCCTGGCGCAGCCGGCCTCCTCCAACCATTTGTCGTCCCCGTAGGGCACATCTGGCCCGGCGAGCGTGCCACCCTCCTGTTGGGTCAATTGCAGGCCCTCAGTTGTGAGCTCACCTTCCTGAGCGTGGAAAGTCCACCAATGCTCGTTGCCGCCGTGGATACGGTAGAGGTCCACGCAGTAGAACTGCTCATCTGAGACATCAATGATGGCCAGCATGCGCCGCTGCCAGTTCTCGTCGTGCACCTCGTAGCGCTGGGGGCCGTCCTTGTAGTCGAACGCCTGGGCGTAGGCTTCGGCTACATGTACCGGGCCGGCGTCGTTGAAGAGCTGGGCCGTGGCAGTCATCTGCACGTAGGGGAATTGCCGTGCCTGGATCTGCGTCATCCAGTTGCTGTACCAGTGATTCCAGTTGCGTGGATAGCCCATGTGGCCGAGGATCTCGCTCTGGAAGGCATCAAGGCCGATGTGCATGACGTCATCGTTGGTATGCGAGCGGGCCCGACCGTACATCATCCACAAGGCGCGCTTGTTGTCGCCCTTGCCACTACGCAGCATCGCCAGCCCGTAGCCGTCCTGGAGCCAGCTTGCGTCATTCCAGTCACCGGGCCACTTGCGGGCCTCCTCTCTGATTTCTTCATGCGTGTAGGGGAAGCCCGTGGCAGGTCGCCACTGTGGGCTGTTGGCAAGTGCCCAGGCGAACTTGGGGTCCTCAAACATCTTGTAGGCGTGCTCGAAGGACGCGGCACCGCCATTCTGCCACATGCGCTTGCCGAGTTTACGGTATATTGGGTGGCCGCCGGTGTGACCGACTCTGGGAAAGGTGCGGTCTATGTTGACGGTGTTCATTGAGAAATCGAAGACGTTGTGGTAGCGCCGGCTCTTGCTCAGGTTGGGGTACTTGTCTTCGGGATACACTTCCGGCCGCATCTGGCGGAGATGCTCCACCGCTTCGACTATCGGGCCCAGTTCGGCCACATGTATGCCGTTGTACCCGCCGGTCGATTCATACGGGGAGCCATCGCGGAAATAGGTATTGGTTAGAAAGGAGCGCATGTTGCCGCCGCCGTCGTAAACCCAATCCATTAGTTCATCGCCCCGGCGGTAGTTGAGCACCTCGGCTATCCGCACCGCAGCTCGCTGCGCAACAGGTTCGTTTGCGTGGCTGGCACGGTCCATCAAGCCTTGCAGCACTACGGCGAAGAGGCTCTCCTCGATGAACCTCCGCAGGTCCTCATGGGTCTTCGTGTCGAAGCCCTTGCTTTGCAGGAAGGGGATGATCTCCTGATCCTGTTCGATGGCAGGCCAGATCTTGTCATACGCCTCGGCAAGGGCCGCGCCCTTGTGGTGAATCATGTACGTCGTCAGGCCGCTGTGGGCAAGACACGGCCCCTCGGAAAACAGTGCCGGACCCAGCCGGTCCACCTGGCTGCGAACATTGCGATGACGGTGCTGCGTCATGGTCGCCAGGTAGGCATACTCGGCGGCCACACGCGACATGGCGACGAGCGCCTTATGCGCATACCGGATATCACCTGTTGCCAGATACCCGTCGGCACACTGTGGAGCCACGCTTAGCATGTGTCTGCAATACGCCTGACAGACTTCCGCGATGAACCCGTACTTCTTGCCCTTGTATTCACATGCGCCGCCGAAGCCGTCGTCGGGGAATTCCCCGCTGGTCATGTCACCGTTGGCGAAGTCGTTGGACGGATACAACTCCCCGCCGACCGGGCACCTGATCTTCCAGTTGTAGGGCAGGGAGTACTCCCACGTCCACGGGTAGAAGGCCCGATTGCGATAGATCTCAGTGCCGTGTATCGGGCAGCCGTCCTTGACGTTGAC
>JAUWOG010000040.1 GCA_030612305.1 Armatimonadota bacterium
GAGCGGAAGAGTAAGGTGAGCCGAGCGAGAAAGGAACACAGAGTGGTCGTCAGGGTGGACAGCACCATCCCAACGGTCGCAGGGCATACTGGATAGCGCCCTTTCCGTGGGCATTGGACACAGCCCTGCAAGACCGGAATCGTCCGCAACGTCAGGCAATATGGGGTTTTCGAGAGGTACAGGGCCTGACGATCATCAGGCAGTCGGGCCACTGCCGCTGCTTGACGCGCATGCAGGTCAGTAGTAGCGCCAGCCTTTCAGCCCGGCTCAGCCGGGGGGCACTTTCCCAACTGGCGCTGAAGGATGATGACCTGCTGGCGCAGGGCCAGGATTTGGCGGTCACGATCGTCACCAAGCAGGCCGGAGAGCAGGGAAGCAAGTGAAGAGAGCAATACAAGAAGCAGATGCCAGAGCATGTGAGGAGGATGACCAGGCCGGACGGCGAAGTCAATACTGCGGCGGCCAACCAAGCGAGGCTCTCGAGGGCGCTTCCCGGGCCGCAGATTAGTTTCGGGACCCTACGGGTTGCGCTGGAGGTATCGCTGGACACTGGCGGTGCCGAGGCCGAGCCACATGTGGTTCGGGTGACGGTGTCCGGGCCTGACGGTACGGAGCGGGCCTACTATTCGACCAACCTGACTGTGTGGCGTAACAGGGCGAGGGTCTCGCTGCCGCTGTCGCCGAGTGATGAGCCGGGCGATTGGGCAATCACCGCCCGGGATATCATCTCGGGCCAGCAGGCGGCGTTGACGCTGACGGTCTCGGCTGAGTAAGCTGCGTTCGTGTCCAGGCTAGCGCGGCGGATACGAGATTGGCCAGACTGCCGCATTACAGTTGGTAGCGCTATTGGGGGTGGGTCACACCGGCGAAGCTCTTCTCGCACACTACGCCCGAAGGGAAGGTCCGCTCATGCGTTCGCTGTCGGTTGCTTCCATCATCGTTGCATCTGTGACCTGCTGCGTTGTGTGTTCAGCACAGGAACCTGAGAATGTCGCGCTCGGAAAGCCCTATCAAGTATCACCGGGGCCGCTGGATAGGTATGACGACAACCAGGGCCCGGAGCCCCATTCGCCCGGTGCATGGTTCCGGGGTGAGCTGACTGACGGCGTCCGCGGGCCGAACACCAGCTTCGCAGCAGCCGAATTCGTCGGCTGGCGTGATACCGACTACTCCAACCCGATCACCATCACGGTTGACCTGGGTGAGGCCTTCACCATCGGCCAGGTGCGGACTACGGCGTTCGGGGCCCCGCAGAGCGCCGTCCCGCCCCCGCAGATTGATGTCTGGGTGCAGAGCCCCGACTTCCCGACTGAGGTATTCGTCCAGGTCGGCCGGATGACGCCCGACAAGCCACACGACCTGAGCAAGAACGACCTCTACCACTACTCGCTGCCGGGGCTCAACATCCGCGCGACCGCGGTGCGGCTCGACTACCAGGAGCCGACTTGGCGCTACCTGTTCACCGACGAGATTGAGGTGTTCGCCGCAGCCGATGCGCCCGTCATGCTGCCCGTGGAGGACGTCACCCTGGAGGCGGAGGCGTTCGGCGAGGGTGCCGCGGCAGAGGGCGCCTCCGGGACGACGGTGCTGCTGGATGCCGCGGGCGAGACTCTGGAGCTGTCGGTGCCACTGCCCGCCGGGCACTACACCATCCGCATCCGCTCACTGGCCGTCGAGCCGGACACATTCAGCGAGATCGTCCCGCAACTGGGCGATCAGCAGATGCGACCTCAGCCTGTCACCAACAGCGTTTTCACCTGGCAGCGGTCGCACTTCTCCCACGGGTCGGACGGGGAGGCGACAATCAGCATATCGCTGGCGGAGGGGGCCGGGGCATATATTGACCAGGTCCGCATCCACCGCCTGACGCTGGGCTACACGATCACCGAGCCGTACCAGTTCGAGCAGGACACCACACTGGTTGCCGATGGCAAGGTACAATGCCTGATCGCGGTGGATGATGAGGGGGCGTACCAGACGCAGGCGGACGCCGTCGCCGATGCCGTTGAGCAGAAGTGCGGAGCCCGCCCCCAGATCAAACGGGGTACTGAGGTTACGGAGGAGGACATCAGGACATATAGCGTAATCGGCCTCGGCGACCGCTACAGCAACTTCACGCTGGTGATTGTGGCGCCGAATGCCTGGCACACGGTTCCGATGGCGCCCGGTGACGGCAGTCCACAAGTATGGGTGGAGGTGGATCCGCGCGGTGTGCGCACCAACTGCATCGTTCTTGGCGGCGCAAACGCGGAGCAGGTGGACAAGAGCGTCAACGAGTTCTTGAGCCGGCTACGGGGTGACAAGACGGTGCTGTATCCGTATGAGATCATCCCCGCGCCTGGTCTGACCATCGGCAGGGAGCAGTACAAGCGGTTGGCGGTGGAGACCGGCCAGTGGATCAGGCAGGGAGCGATCCGCACCCTGCAGACCAACTGGAAGCGCTACGGGGCAGAGGGCTTCGTGCTGCTGGGCTACCGCTACATCGAGTACAAGGACTCGCGTGACACGATTCGCCAGGTCTCTGGCGATGGTTTTGTGGATGCCGAGACGATGAAGATCGTCGGCTGCTATGACTACCTGGAGCACTACGGCTACTTCTCAGAGGCCGAGCGGATCGAGTTGACCAACATCATTCTGGTCATGGCCCGGATGTGTGAGGGCATCTTCGACTGGAACTGCGTGCAGATTCCGGGGCGGAAGAAACAGCACAACCCGCCGGAGCAGCGGACGGCATTGCTCAAGGAGCGCGGCGTGCGCGTCGCGCACAACCACCAGACCTTCCCCACTTACTCGATCATGACGGCGGGGCACTACTTCCAGCGCTACTACAAGCTGGCGGAGGCGAAACAGTGGCTTGAGTGGGGCGAGCTGTTCATGGAGGGCTCGCTAAAGACCTCCAAACCACTGTGTGATTGCTCCGGGTATCAGAACATCACGATGGTGCATGCGGCGCGATACGCAGCGGCCACGGGCAACTGGGACTACTACGACCGCGACCCAATCTACAACTACCTGAAGCTGCGGTTCATGAGCTATGACAATATGGGCTCGATTGCCAGCTATGGTGATGTCGGCGGCTATAGCGTGCCTGACCCTGAGGGCGCAATGCACGGGACCATCGCGTACTATGGCAGCGCCACGGGCGGGCGGATCGATGAGAGGCGCATCACCCCTGAAGCGATGCTCGGGGTTTACATCCACCCGCTGGAGCCGATGTGGTACAAGGCCTACGAAGGCGAGATCTCGATCCCGCCGGAGGAAACCTTCGACAAGATATCATTCCGGGAAGCCTATGAACCCGCCCGGGCGTACCTGCTCCTAGATGGCCTCTCGAGGGGCTATCATGGGCACTGGGATGGCAACTCGATCCTGCGCTTTGCCGACAACGGACGCGTGTGGCTGTGTGAGGCCGATTATCTTAAGGGCGACCCGAAGGACCACATCGTCCTGACGCCGATGCGCAACGGTGAGAGCGCCAAGCCGACAGTCGCCTCAAGCCTGGAGGGCTGCCTGGTATCGCCCACATGGGGGAGCACGATCACGCGGACCGCCGGATACGCGGGCCTCGACTGGGACCGGCATATCATCTGGCACCGGCCCTCGGATACGTTCATCCTCCTGGATGATGCCACGGCCACAGAGCCGGGTACCTATGGCATCAAGGCACGCTTCCGCAGCCTGGGTGAGACATCGCTGGATGGCCGCACCTGGCATGTCGAGCAGAGCGGCGGCGAGCACTTCTACCTGCATCTGCCCGGCGGGGAGAGGCTGATGGAGGGGTCTGCGCCGGAGGATGCGAAGAACTGGGCGAGCTACGAGTTCTCAGAGGACTCCACACCGAAGCTGCTCTCCCACCAGGCGGTGCAGGAGCTCGCAGCCAAGGAGAATGTCACACTCGGCGCATGCTTCTATGCCGACAACGCGGCAGAGCCGCGCCTGGAAGTGCGCGCACTCGGAGAACACGCGATTGCGACCAACGGCGCGCTGCAGGTGATTGCCGGCGTCGGCGGCCTGGAACCGCTCGGTGTCAAGACCGATGCCAGGCAATTCATCCTTGGTCCGGATGACCTGCTACTGGTCCAGGCAACCGAGCTGCAGAGCGGAGGCGTGGCCCTGACCTCGGAGCAGCCTATTGATCTGGCGCTGGACATACAGACGAGCGAGGGTGTGCTGAAGGTCGGAGAGGCGACGACGGTCTCGGTGATCGGTATCGGCACAGTGACCTTGGAGGGCGAGACGTCGCAGCCCGATACACAGCGGATTCCGGCGGGGACATATACGTTCAAGGCCGACTTCGGCGCACTGGCGCCGGCCCTGGCTGCCGCGTACCAGGCTGCATGGTTGGCATCCACAGCCGATGGCGGACCGCTGGCCCCGAAGCCCACCGCCAACGTGACGCCAATTGCGGAGTTGCAGCTCCCGGCCCCCATTGCGTGTGTCGCGGCAGGTGACATTGATGGTGATGGCACCGATGAAGGCGCGGCCGGCTGCATCAACGGGGCCCTGGTCGTCGCCGACGCCTCAGGGAGTGAACTATGGCGGGGTGAACATGGGGCGAAGGTGAATGATGTCGCCCTGGCCGACCTCGATGGCGACGGCAAGGCGGAGGTAATCTGCGGGGTGGAGGATGAGCACAGCTACGTGTACGGGCCGAACGGCACGCTGCTCTGGAAGCGCTACTTCGAGGCCCACCGGGCGGAGGGCGGCAGGGAAGGGTACGTCCGTGTGGTCCATGTCGCCGACTTCGATGGCGATGGCAGGCCGGAGGTGGTGGCAGGCTGTGCGAATACATTCGCCTATGTGATGGACGCGCAGGGGAACATGCAAAAGTCCAACGGCCTGGAGTGGACCTTCAACTACCGGCACTCGGTTTCAGCGCTGGGCCATGCCGATGTCAATGGCGATGGGCAGATGGAGCTGCTGGCGGGGTATACCTATCCCGCGCGCTGGATTGTTGACTTCGCCGATACGGGCAAGAGCCGCACCAGCCTGTTCGGGGGCTCCATCGGCGGCTGCTTCGCGATTGCGGCGGGAGATGTCGATGGCGACGGCAACGCGGAGGGCATCTTCGGCGACTCTGATGGGCAGCTCACGGCTGCAAGCAAGTCGGCAAGCAACGACCATACTGCGGCCATCAAATGGCAGAAGATCATTGGTGACGACATGATCGTCAAGCTGCTTGCTGATGACTTTGACGGCGACGGGGCAGTGGACATCATGGTGGCCTCGCGCAGCGGCTTCCTGGCGCGACTGAACGCAGCGGGTACTGCGCAGTGGGTGCGGTATGCAGCCAATGCGTTGACTGATGTCGCTCTTATGACCGGCGATGCTGTGCTGTTCGCGCGGAGTTCATCGGATGGATCCGTGGCCGTCCTTGACTTGGCGGGTGATGAGGTGGGCCGCTGGCAGATCGGCGACCCGGTGGGGAAGCTGGCTGTGGGGCGTGGCACGCAGCCGAGCATCTTCGCGGCGGTGGGTGAGGTGTTGAGGGTTGGCAGGTTTGGGGGTGACCTGCCCCCGACTACCGCACCATAGTTGGTAGCGTTATCGGGGGCAGATCACTGCCTGAACAGAAACACCTGAGAACAGCTCAGATGCCATAAGTTGGCCCACGCTTGCGCTGATCCTCCAGCTGCGAGAAGGGTGAGATAGATGACTTGGCCAGGTTGCCCAAGACGCCGGCGAGTAGTATTCCCGTGGAGCGGATCACGAGCAGGCAGGGCCGTGTGCTGGCTGCTGCTTTGCTGCTGGATGGCCCTCGCACAGCCGGCGGCGGCAGACCTGGTAGCGGATGTGGCTCGTCGTCTGGAAGAGCCGCATCGCGAGTACTGGCAAGCCCTCGTTGCGAATGCAGACCCCGATGAACTGGCCCGTATGTTTGATGAGTACTCGCTAGACGAGATCGTCTATACGCTCTCGCCGCCGGTTCGTTGGCAGCGGCCGACGCGCTGGAGCCTGTTCTATCACTATGTGCTGCCTGACAAGATCGAGAACCCCAAGGCGGAATTCTCCGACTGGCGGCCTCGGGTACGAGAGAAGGCGCTTCAGATAATCCGCAACGCACCCAGCGATTACTGGGCGGCGTTTCACCTGCGCAACTGGGTCCTGAAAAACGTGGCGTACCCATCGCACCTGGTGGTGCACTGGGGCAACGCATTCGATCCGGCGGAGGTGCTTGATCTCCGGCAGGGAGTGTGCGGGCAGCGGAATGCACTGATGGTTGGTTTGTGCCGGTCTCTGGGTATCCCGGCGCGCATGTGTCGGTCGAAATTCGCGGCCGTTGTTATGCACATGTGGACTGAGGCGTGGGTGGAGGGAAGGTGGATCGTGGCGGATGCCTCAGGTGTATGCTTTGATTCCCCCCACACCTACTATCCAGACTGGCACTTCGTCCCGTCCACGCGCGTATGGGAGGGGCGGGATGAAGCCGTTCGTGTTTCAACGGCTCTGCACTATTCCCTGCTGCCAGTGTTGTGGGCGTATGAGTGCGCGGGGATGAAGGCGGAGGACTCGCCGAGCTATGCGCCGCTCGCGGAGGCCTTCGCGGCGCAGGATTTTGGGCGGACCGATTGGATCGGCGCTGAGATGCTGGCGGAAGCAGCCGCAGCCGCGCAGGAAAACAGCCACGGACGTGAAATGCGGGCAGTGCTGGTACGGTCGTACAGAGGGTCGGTATCAGACTACATGGAGAGGCTGTACCGGGCAGGGATCAACACCGTTTTCGTTTCTCCGGGCGACATGTTCAGCCCGCTGTCCTCCGGACGGATACGGTACATTGATGGGATCATGGCTGCGGCGCAGGAGATGGATTTTGAGGTCTATCTCTGGGGATGGGGCAACTACTCCCCGACCTTAGCGAAGAAGCATTCGGATTGGGCGCAGCAACGAAATGATGGGAAGTCGGATCAGCGTTACCTGTGTCCGCTGGCGCCCGACACATACGAGGGCATGAAGGAAGCAATTCGCGAATGGGCAAGGTTGTGGCCTGACGCCTCGGGCCTCGTCTCAAGGGTCTGGTACGTGAGCAGTCTCTACCCGGAGAGCCGATGCTGCCTGTGTCCACGCTGCCGGCGAGCTTTCCAGGAGGCCACCGGGTACGATGCCGACATTACGGATATTGATCTCGCTACAATCAAGTCTGACGAGAAGCCAGCGTATAGAGCCTGGCTGAATTGGCGGGCCGATGTCATTGGCAGAATACACGATGACTTGCAGCAGACACTGCGGCAGGTCAGTCCGGATGCTGAATACCTGCCGTACGTATTTGCGATGCAAAACGGCGATCCTTACCCACACGGTCAGGACTTCGGATCGCTTGCACGGATAGCTGACGGGTTCGTGGTGTACTGCGACGGCAGTGGTCCCTTGAAGACGGCCGGAGGTCTATGGGGGGCACAGGAGGAGTTCTGGTTCGAGAAGATGCGGGCAGGCTGGGAAGAGAAACTGCATATTGCGCCCAACGGCATCCCGGCTGGCAAGAAGCTGTACGCCGAGATACCGGTGGAGAAACAGACGACGCCGGAGCGGTTGCAGCGGGCCATCGCCGAGTCGCGTTTGGGTGGCGCATGGGGATACATACTCGATCTTACTACCCCGCTGACACCAGAACTCGAAGATGCGCTGGTTGAGATCAATGGTGACAGGCCTCTGCGGATCAATGTGCTGGGAGTCACTGAAGAGGACTGTCTGCCGGGTGCAAAGCCCGTGCTTGAGCAACTGGTGCGGCTGCGGGCGGCTGCTGAGAAGCCGGAAGAGATTGTGTGGGCAAAAGACGGCGCGGAAATGGTGCTGGTGTCAGGTGGTGAGTTTCCCTATGGCCAATTCAACCAGATATGCGATGTGCCCACCTTCTATGTTGACAAATATGAGGTGACCAACGAGCAGTTCGCGCGGTTCGTAGAAGCGACCGGCTACGCTACTACGGCGGAGGAAGAGGGGACAGCGCGAGCGGCGGTCGCAAACAAATGGGAGATACTGAATGGCTATGACTGGCGACAGCCCGAGGGCCCGGGTTCTTCGATAGACGGACGGGAGAAGTGTCCTGTGGTGTTCGTTTCGTGGGAGGATGCGCAATGCTATTGCCTGTGGGCGGGCAAGAGCTTGCCAACGTGTGAGCAGTGGCAGAAGGCGGCAAGAGGGCCTGACGGGCTGGCATATCCGTGGGGTTGGGAGTGGGATGCTGAGGCGTGCGCTCATCGGGGGAACACTGACGGCAAGGCAGTGGCGGTCGGTTCGTTCCCTGAGGACTGCTCGCCATACGGTGCCTTTGACATGGCGGGGAATGTGGGCGAATGGACGCGGACGCTTTCGCCACGCCATCCCAGCGGCGTGTATGTGGCAGGAGGCAGGTCGTTCCTGAACCACGGCAACGCGAAGGATTTCAAACTCTGGATAACTCCCGAAGATGGAACGCGACTCGGGCGCAATGTGCGGGTGGCTTGGACAGGCTTCCGCTGCTGCGTGGAGTTGGAGTGACGAGCCCATCCAGGGGGATAGACGCATTCAAGGGGCGGGCAAGGCGCATACGTAAGACGGGCGACCGGAGGCATAAGTAGTGGCAAGGCGCTCCAGGCGGCAACAGACGCAGCCTACTGACCGACGGCGGGATCCGCGGAAATGGCCGAAGCATTGGCTCATCGGGGGCGCGGCCGCGCTGGCAATGGAACTGCCAGCCACCGCCATAGTGATGTGGTCGTGGTTCGCGCCGAACGCATGGAGCACGCGGCGGGCGATGGAACTCTGGATGGAACAGGATCTCTCAACGGGCATACTTCTAATATTCAGTTTCATCATCCTGTCGGCTGTGTTTGGCGCAGTAGCTGCTGAAGTGCGGGGACGCAGGGGACTTCCGGACAGCCGCTCCACACTGCAGGCTGTCAATAGTGGTCTGCTGGCGTTTTTCTTCTTCGACCTGGCGCGCTTCTTCGTGTGCGTACCGGAAATATTCGCCGATATGCACATCTTGTCATACCTTGGTCCGGGTCCGGCCGTGAGTGCCGCCGTCTTGCTCTGGGTGCTGTCCGGCTTGGCGGCACTTGTAGGCTTCATGATGCTGGCTTTGTGGGATCATTTCCGGAAACGGCAGGGGGAAGAGGTGCTTAACGCGGCAGCTCCCCGTGCGGCCGACGCGACCGAAACGGCTCCAGCGCTTGATCAGCCACCTGCTCATGCCTCAAGTGGACGCTTTGATCCCTGGCTCATCGGCGCGACAACAGCCCTCGTCCTCGAAGCGCCACACGCGCTTGTGACGGTACTCGGGTGGTTCATCCAATTGCCGATTACTTCTCCCGAGACCTCGTGGCAATACGAGGATGCCGTTGCAGGAAGGGACCCGTTCGGCATCCCGCTGCAGGTCGTGGTGTTGATCGCCTTGCTGGCCCTCTCTGCGGCGGCCGGCGGCATTGGGTCTGAGACCCGATCCCGTTTGAAGGTCCCGGCCAGACATCCTGCTGCTTCGGCCATCAGAGGAGGGCTGCTGGGCTGGATAGGCCTTGCCGTCACCATAGGCGTCCTGGGCATGGTGGCATTTCCCGGACGTACAGTGGGATACATGCTCTTCGGGCCCGGGGCGGAAACGGCCAACCACGTGGGCCGTCTTTTCCTCTTTCTCGCTTTGATATTCTACTTCTTGCTTGCCGATGACGATATCTGGTTCGCCCGACTGGTCTGGCGCATAGCCCCGGTACCTGCGCATGCCATGGTCGAACAACGCTCGGGGCCCAGAATACGCAAGTGGTCGCCCTGGCAAATAGGCGTGATCATGGCCTGCCTTGTCATCATCATGATACTGCGCACACAGACGATGCCGTATGTCATGCGAGCCGCACAGGGGTCCGAGATCAGGAAGTTCAAGGAACGTAAGGGCAAATATCCGAAGACGCTGCGGGGGCTCGGCTGGTTTCATTTCATCCCGCTCCAATGCCTGGAAACAGATCAGCCGTACAGCTATGATCCGAATACCGGCCAAGTATCCTGCAGTCGCTGCGATGCCAAGAAAGGGCAGTAGAAGAACAAGTATCGATACAAGGGGCGAAAGTCGGTGGGGGGTAGAGGCTAGCAACGCCCATCCCCCAACTTCTTCAGACGTACGCCGTCGAACGGAGTGGGCTACAACCTGAACGGTCTCGGGCCGAAGCTACGCTTTGCTGAGGGTGAGCACATGGTGAATAATGGTCATAGGCTGCGACGTCATAGTGGACATGCGAGTTCATTGCGCTCGATGGCTCAGAGGCTGCAGCTTCTTCTTATTGCAGCATCCGTGCTTCCACTCTTCGTGGGCGCGGCTGAGGCGGCCGATTCTCAGCGACTTCGGGACGACTATCCG
>JAUWOG010000299.1 GCA_030612305.1 Armatimonadota bacterium
CGACGGACGGCGACAGCCCCTCACCCGCCCTTCGGGTACCCTCTCCGGAGGACGCTGCGTGTCCTCATGGAGAGGGGGAAAGGCAACGGCCGGCGGGGGCGCAAGCAAGGCGTCAGGCTGGAAGCCTGACCTACGCGGTGCGGCGTGCGGGAGTCAGGGGAGGATGCTACGCATCCTCATGAAGCCTGAGCTCTGCACTGCGACGGGTCAGGACGATGACCTGTATGAGTGCGGCGGTCAGGAGCAGGCCCGCCGCGACGACATAAGGGACGCGGAGGCCAAGGGCAGTGGCGATCTCTCCGCTGATGAGGCCGCCGGCAAGCGAGCCGGCACCAAGGACGGCTTCATGGTAGCCGGTGCGACGGGCACAGGTTTCGGGCGGGCCGTTGATGCTGTAGAAAAGGCTGCTGACATAGGTTACGCCGGAACAGATTCCGCAGACCGCGAAACAGATGCCAAACACGGTTGCAGACCTGGCAAGGAAGCCCGCTGTCAGGAGCGCCAACATGGACGTGCCTGCGGCGACAATGAGCGGCCACATCTTGAACTGCCAGCGTTGAGTAGTGCGGGCGAGGAAGAAGGCCGTCATCAGCGCGGCCCAGTAGCAGAATATCAAGATGCCGACAGTGTTGTGGGTGAGGCCCATCTCGGTAAGGGCGAGCTTTGGGAACATCGTGTGTATGGCTGCACCCGTAAACCAGCTTGCGAAATTGCCGATCCAGGCGAGCCGCATGAACAGCGTCCAGAGAGGATGCCCGTTGCTCTCGGCCGCGTCCTCGGCGCGGCTTTCGTCGGCTTTGCGGACACCGGGTCCGCCGCCGGACGTGACAAGGAGGACGCCTACGGTGATGACGCCGATGCCGGCGCAGATTACGAAGGGGAGGTTCGGCAGCTCATCGTTCCAGATGCGGCCGGCGACGAGAGGACCGACTACCAGGCCGCTGGACCAGGCCATGTTGAAGAGGCCAAGGTTCCTGTTGAGCGCGCGGTGGTTTCTGCCGGTGCGCTCGGCGAGCCATGCCTGGACGCCCGGCCAGACCATTCCCAGCGCCATGCCGCTGATCGGCGCGAGCGCGAGTAGCCAGTACACGTTGGGCGCACGGGTGAATAGACACCATACAACGGTGGCTGCCATAAGGCCGATGATGGCGCAGCGTTTGCGGCCGATGCGGTCGGCGATGCGACCGCTGACGAGACAAGTCGGCGCATATCCAGCGCTCTGAAAAGCGCCCAACATGCCGAGCACGCGCGGGCTTGCGAGGAGACGGACGCCGAGGAACTGAAGCGAGAGACCCACACACATGACCGCCAGGTCTATGAGGAAGGCCATGACGAAGATGCCCCACGGCTTGCGGAGTTCCGCGTCCGTGTCAGGAGGTTCGGAGCCGGACGACGTGTCCGCACAGGGCGCGTCGGCTTCCGGCGAGATGGGGATGTCGGCCTCGGGAGTCATCTCCGCTAACCCCCGATCAGTTGGGCGAGCAGGTGGTCGTATGCGTAGCGCATGAGGGTCTCGAGGTTCTCGACATCGGCAGCGTTGTACTCGACGAGCTGAGCGAGACTGTCGTCATTCCCGGCGAGGTATTCGTACCAGAGGCGCACGGCGTCATCTCCGGACAGTGCGCTGATGTCGTCGGCGCGGCCGATGCCCAGATGGCGCTCGATGCTCTTGAGGCCGCCACGCAAGCCGAGCCTGCCAAGAGCATAGCGCAGGTCGCAGTGGAGATGGTCCCACTGGATCTGCGGGAAGGCGCGGCGCAGATACGGGAGGTCGAAGGTGAGGCCGTTGAAGGTGACGACCATGCCGAAGCGGCTGATGTCATGAGGGAACTCGTCGAGGTTGTCGCCGGCGATGTAGGTGGCTGTGCGCTTGCCATCATAGAGGCCGATGACGGTGATGGTCGCGTACGGTCCGAGGCCGGTAGTCTCGATGTCAAGATACGCGATGCGACTGCGGAAGCTGGAGAAGGCGCGCCAGTGTTCGGCAGAGGGCAGATGCGCGGCGAAGTAGGTGTGGTCTCCGGCCTGGAGGCTGCGCAGGGAGCTTTCGAGATGGTCGCAAGCGTCGGCCCAGCGCGGCGGCGAGAAGCCCGGGACGCGGCCCGAATGAGCCAGCGCCTCGTGCCAGTCAGTCAGCCCGCAAGCCCAGAGGCGTTGCTCTGTCTTCGGGCCGATCCTGGGGATGTGGAGGAAGGTGCGGTTCAGCACACGGGAGCCTTCTCAAGTGAGGATTTCGGCGAGTGCGGAGCAGATGCTGTCCACGTCGGCGTCAGTCATGTTGACATGGGTGACGAAGCGGATGAGCTGGTCGTTGCGGGATTTGGCCTTGATGCCGTGTGCAAGCAGGCGCTGGCAAAGCTGGGGCGCGTTGATGTCGTCGCGGATGACGGAGAAATAAACCATGTTGCTCTGGACGCTCCGGATGTCGAGTTCAATGCCGGGGAGGCTGTTGAGTGTGCCGGCGATCTGTCGGGCATGGCGGTGATCGTCGGGGAGTTTTGGCAGGTTGTTCTCCAGGGCCCACATAGCGGCTGCGGCGACGATTCCGGCCTGTCTCATGCCGCCTCCGAACAGCTTGCGCGCTTCGCGGGCCTTATGGATGAACTCCGTCGAGCCGCAGACGGCCGAGCCGACGGGTGCGCCGAGGCTCTTGGAAAAGCAGAAAGTGATGGCGTCGGCCGGGGCGGCCAGTTCGGCCGGCGGCAAGTCAAGGGCGGCGGCGGCATTGAAGATGCGAGCGCCGTCAATGTGGAGGAAGGCACCGAATTCGTGGGCCATGTCCGCGACGGCGGCGGTGTGCTCGGGAGTGAGGGCGGTGCCGCCACAGTTGTTGTGGGTGTTCTCGAGGGCGACGCCGCCCGTGCGGCAGCGGTGCAGATCGCCCCGGGCCAAGGTGTCGGCGAGGGCGTTGAGGTCAAGGGTGCCGTAGTCGCCGGGTATGGGTCTGACGAGCGCGCCGCAGATGGCCGAGATGCCGCCGCGCTCGTAGTGGTACATGTGGGCGAGGCGGTGACAGATGAGTTCCTCGCCGGGGCGGAGGAGCGTGTAGATGCTGACGAGGTTGCCATGAGTGCCGGAAGGGACGAAGAGCGCGGCCTCCTTGCCGAGGAGCTCGGCACAGCGGGCTTCGAGGGCGTTGACGGTGGGGTCTTCGCCGTCCACATCATCGCCGAGCTCGGCATCCATGATGGCCTGGAGCATCTCGGGCGGAGGCAGGGACTTGGTATCGCTGCGCAGGTCAATCATTGGAGCTGTCTCCAGGGGGTCTTCGGGAGGTTGATACTAATACAAACCGCGGTCGGATTGGACCGCGGCTGTCTGCATTTGGAGCAACTGTAGATGACATGAAAGGCGTGCGAGCCACAGGGATGCGACCGGCAGGCTGTCTCAGATGCGTCTGGGTCTGGTGCGGGCATAGCGCATCGCTGCGGAGGTGACCTTGTAGATGACGAAGAGCAGCACATAGGCCAGGATGGCCAGATAGCCCCATCGCCCCTTGCGTGATGTCACGGTTATCGAGTGGTCGGGCACACTTGCGTCGAGCAAGAATGTGGCGCGTCCGGCGGATGTTTTGGCCGGGCCGCGCGCGGAGCCTGTCGTGCAACGGGCTGCGGTGACCGAGCCCGGCAGTATGACGTAGTAGGTGAGGTAGTGTCTGCCCGCTTTTGCCTCCGCGGGGTTGGTCATCTGGTGGTACTTGAGGGTTATCTGCTCGGACCAGGTGTAGGTGGTGTAGATGGAAAGCGGGTTCTGGAGGACATCGAGTATCTGCGGCGCATGAGCGGCCCCGCCATTATGGAGGCCGCTGGACAGGAAGTTGCGGGTAATGGTTGTGGTGCCCTTGGTTACGCTCTCCTCGCGCCATCGCTTCTGCCAACGTCCGCCGGCCTCGACATCGAATGTCCACTTGTTCAGCGACTTGTGGAAGTATGTGTCGGCCTCGCTACTCACCTGTCGCAAGGTGGTGCCGTCGGGGAAGATCTGAGTGGTTACGACGACGCGGGTGCTATTGAGGATCAAGGCGAATGGTACCGTCAGCATGAAGCAGACAAACGGTCGGAGGGCGCGTGTGAGGTCGGGTTTCGCGTCGGCTCTGCCGGCGACTGTGGCGACCCGCAATTCACTCATCCCTTTCCTGCCTGCGGGTGGCTGCGAGCCATCCGGCGAGGAAGCCGACGGCGAGCAGGACGAGGATGGCGACGGTCTTGGGGAATTCGACATGGAGGCCGATGAAGTAGAGTCGCATCGGCGACCAGTTGCCGACAAGGAAGACGATGACGGTGAGCGCCAGCAGCGTCCAGCCGAAGAGGCGGAGGTTCCATGTCGGCAGTCTGATGGCGGCGAAGAAGCCGACGCAAGAGAGCCAGACACTGCGCAACGGCCCCGGCTTCACGGAGGGAACTACACGGGCTACAGGCGGCTTCTCCGCCGGGCTGTCGTCAGACGGCTGCTCCTGTTCGTCGTCTTCGATCTCAGGCACGGTCTCTTCGGCGGTTTCG
>JAUWOG010000612.1 GCA_030612305.1 Armatimonadota bacterium
ACCTTAATTGAATTCTATTTACAAGTAATATTTTCACATTTTCTTTTTTTTCTAAACTTTAGTTATTAATCCTTAATTAAAATAAGAAAAGATGTATCGAGCCGCGCCTGTAGAGCGAGGGGAGCGCTATGGCCCGCTTCAGAGTCGCCGTGACCGACTATGTCTTCACGGACCTCGAGCCGGAAAAGGAGATTCTCGCCGAGGTCGGTGCCGAACTTGTGGCCGGCCAGTCCGAGAGCAAGGACGACTGCATCGAGATCGTCACCGCCGCCGACGCCGTCCTGAACACCTATTTCGGCCCGATTGACGCCGAAGTCATGGACGCCATGCCCGACTGCCGCATCATCGTGCGCTACGGCGTCGGCGTGGACACGATAGACATTGCGGCGGCGACGCAGCGCGGCATCATGGTCGCCAACGTGCCGGACTATTGCATTGACGAGGTCTCCGACCAGGCCGTCGCGATGACCGTCGCGCTGTTGCGCAAGCTGCCCCAGGCCGACCGCATGGTGCGGGCTGAGAACTGGGCGCTGGCCGACCTCAAGCCGATGTCCCGGCTCAATGTTCTCACCATCGGCATCATCGGCATGGGCAGGATCGGGAGGGCCATTGCTACGAAACTTGCGCCCTTCACGCCTCATCTAATCTACCATGACCCCTACGTTGAGGCCGGCGCGCTGCCCAATCTGACTGCTGTAGAGCTTGATGAGCTATACCGCACCGCCGACGCCATCATCGTCCAGGCACCCTCAACGCCGCAGACGCAGCAGATGCTGAATGACGACGCTTTCGCGGCGATGCAGCGCAGCCCGGTGATAGTCAACTGTGCGCGCGGGGATCTCATTGACACCGACGCACTTGTCGCCGCGTTGGAGCAGGGCCAGGTCTCCGGGGCCGGGCTTGACGTCATCGAGGGCACGCCACCGCTGCCGCCGGAGCATCCTATTCTCGGCTTCGACAATGTCATCCTCACGCCACATTCCGCCTGGTTTTCCGCCGATGCCCTGCACACGCTGCAGCGTTTCGGCGCGATGGAGGTGGCCCGTGTGCTGCGCGGCGAGGGCCCGAAACACCTGCTCAATCCCGAAGTCCTCGAATAGACGGACCGCCCCGAGAATGCACGCAGAGCCGCAAATCCGCTCCACCGAGCATCCAGAGCACGCTGATTCCGAGGTTTGCATCCACAGGAGGAGGAGACCCAATGAGCACCCCCTGGCATACCGACAAATGGTTCACGAGCCCCTGGAATTTCGATGAGGAAGTCCGCAGCGGCCTTGAGTTCCCCGAGCGCATCAGGTTCCACGACATCACCCTGCGCGACGGCGAGCAGCAGACCGGCATCGCCCTGCGCAAGGATGAGAAGGTGCGCATCGCCGAGATGCTCGCCGAGGCCGGCGTCCAGCGCATCGAAGCCGGCATGCCCATCGTTTCACCCGATGACAAAGCCGCCATCGAGGAGATCGTTGCACTCGACCTGCCGGCCGAGATATTCTGCTTTTCGCGCTGCATGATTGACGATGTGGACCGCGCCGCCGACACCGGTGCCGACGGCGTCATCGTCGAGATTCCGTCCAGCGAGCACCTCCTGGAACATGCCTATGGCTGGGGGCTGGAGAAGGCCGTTGACCTGTCCGTCAGCGCCACGAAACACGCCCAGGAGCGCGGTCTCTACACCGTCTTTTTCCCCATAGACGCCTCCCGTTCTGACCTCACCTGGGTTCTCGACCTGATCACGAAAGTAGCCACAGAGGGCCATATGGACGCGCTGGCGGTAGTTGACACTTTCGGCGGCACGAACCCGCACGCCATTGCGCACCTGGTCAAGGCCTGCAAGCAACGCGTCGGCGACAAGCCCGTTGAAACCCACTTCCACGACGACTTCGGGATGGCCGTAGCGAACACGATTCTCGGCCTCGCAGCGGGCGCGGAAGTGGCGCATGTGACGGTCAGTTCCGTCGGGGAACGGGCCGGAAATGCAGCGCTGGAGGATGTCGCCATCGCGCTGCTCACGATGTACGATGTGGATACCGAAATCAGCTACGAGAAGCTGTATGGGCTGTCCTGCTACGTGCGGGAAGTCACCGGCCTGCAAGTCCCCAGCAACCGGCCTATCGTCGGCGACGGGCTGTTCAAGATCGAGTCCGGCATCGTCGCGGCGTGGATGCGCAACTGCCGGCCGGACCACGTCCTCGAGCTCTTCCCGTTCCTCCCCGAATTGGTGGGACAGCCTGAGCCCGTTATCCTCCTGGGCAAGGGCAGTGGCATGGATTCGCTGAAGGAATGGCTCGAGAATACCGGCCTGGAAGTCGCCGAAGACCAGATGATGGAGCTGCTGCTCGCGATCAAGCAGAAAGCCATCGCCAAGAAAGACCTGCTCACTGAGGACGAATTCCGGGCCATAGTCGAGGAGATTGCAGCCAGCTAGAAGGAACGAACAGGTCGCCATGATAGTGGCGGAAACTGTCAGTGGGAATCATGGGATTCTGGGCCGCGTCGGGACGCCGCCACCGCGCCCCAAACGGCAACGGCCCCTCACCCCTTTG
>JAUWOG010000131.1 GCA_030612305.1 Armatimonadota bacterium
CTTCCATGGGTGGGCCTCAATGGCCCGCTGATCTGAGGGGCGCTCCACCAGGGAGTTTCGCCATGGACGGGCGCGGCAGAGAAGCTGCCTCTGTCAGCAGGTACTGAGAACCTCTGATGTCATGGCGAAGGGTGGCTCGCACTGTATGCTCGGGAAATTCACTGGAAGCCCCAAACTGCGCACACGCCATTCCGGCTTCCATGGACTGTCGGGGATTTGCGGCAACACGTCGGCAGTATATCAAGAGCCGTGTGAGTTTGTCAACGCTAAATCCGATAAATGTGCGCGGTGCGTGATGCTCCGCGCTGCTGAAGGTATCAGCGTCGGGTACTGGAGGTCAGAAGCTGGTGCGATAAACGAGTGCGGCTACCGGGCCGCCCGGAGCCTCGCCGCCGACAGCAGGTGCAATCGAGAGGCTGACTGACGACCTCTCGCCATCTGCCCAGATGTTGGTCTTGCCCCGGCCCGCGGCTCGTCCGAGGTAAGTGCCGAGAGCAGCGCCGACGAGGATCTGATCCCAATGGTGCTGGCGGAGGTCGTGACGTGACCATGCGATGAGCGCAGCGCCTCCAAAGGCCGGCCATTTCCAGTCCGGATCTCTCTCGCTGACGACCGCGGCGATGGCGAAGGTCAGAGCGGCGTGGCCACTGGGCATGCCATGTGTGTTGGCCTCATGGGGTGAGGGTCGCCGGGAATTGATGGTCACCTTCGCAAGCTGCGTGACGGCGCCGGCGAGTATCAGGGCGTCCACGACGCGGCGGCCGGTCTCGACCTTGTCGCCGTCGCCGCTGAGCAGGTAGTAGGCCGGCACGCCAAGCCACAAGGGGTATGCCGCGTCAGATACGTGTCGGGCGAAGTCGCTGCCAGGCTCGTCGTCGCCGCACACTGCGGGTGCTGCAAGTGTCATGCCAAGAAGCAGGCACACGATTGCGATGGTGACAGGGCGTCCGGGCATCGGTTTTCCTCTTTCTTCTTCGGTGTGCTGGGAGCCAATGTTGGGTCAAGTCGCGTGTCGGGAGGAGTCGGGCTGGAAGCTAATAACGCGATGAATCGCGTTATTACCTGTGCTTTCCGCGTTGCAGAAAGCCCAGGCCGACCTACGCGTTGGGAAGAAGACGTCAGCAAGCATAGTCCAATTCGCTAGTCGCCACGGGCATCGGTATGGACGGCCTCGTCTTTGGCGAGGGCCTCGGCGATCTTCTCTCTCGCCTCGTCAATGAGCACCTGCACCATGTCGGTGGTATAGACGCGCTGCTCGAAGGTGCGGCTTTCGAGTGACTTGAGGAAGCCCTCGAACTCGTCGAAGTACGACCCGTAGATGTGGAAGCTGTCCACGCAGTGATTGTACTGCCCGGGGGTAATCTGACGGCCGAGTCTTTCGGAGAGCATCTCGGCGACGACGCGCTGGAGGGCGGTGAAGGCGTACATGTTCATGAAGGCGGCTTTGAAGGCATCGTTGCTGCGCATGTGCGCGGAGAGCAGGAGGCGGTCGTCAAAGACGCGGAACCAGAGCCGCTGGAGACATGCGGGGTCCTCGATGCCGGCATCCTCCCAGGCCTTCCAGATGGAGACCTGGGCGCGTCGCGTATGAGGGGCCTCCGCGAGCGCGGCGACAACGTAGTCAATCTGATTGATGGGGCGGTCAATGCCGGGAACGTCGTAGGAGGCCATGCGCTCATGGTAGGTGTATTGCCACTTGCCGGCGGCGGGGTCTATCCAGTGGTCGTGGATGCCGTCAACGACCTCCTGGCGATAGACCTCCAGGTCGTAGATTCCACCGGGCATGGCGCGGTGAATGCGCGGCTCGGCGAAGGCGTCGCGCACCGCAAGCAGCAGCGAAACGTCACGGCTCGCCGGATCGCCCTCTTTGTCGTATTGCGTCGGGATGCGCGCGCCCTGCTCCCAGCAGGCGACGACGGCTCGCTCCCAGCCTTCGGCGAGGTTCTCGGCTTCGATCTTGATTGCGGGGAGGTCGAGTTCTTTTGACATAGTGCTGTTCAATCCTTCAAAGCCAGCATGGTAGCAACGCAAGGCCACGCGCTGGATCTGTTTACCCTCACACTTCGTAGTATTGCCGTATCTCCCGAGCTAGTCCGTCCAGATCAGGGAACACGCTTGTCTCTGTTACGCCAGCGATCCTTGTTATGTCGAGAAGGATCTCGGTACAAGCTTCCGGGGGGATGAATACCTTCACCAAACGCACCTCGCCGCCCCCTCGCATACGGACCTGAGCGTCTAGTGGATCGCGGTTAGCTCCGTGCACTGTAAACGTCAGCCTTTGCGCCTGTATGCGCTCTGTTGTGCAGGGCGGCCTGAGTGCTACGGGATTGCTGCCCGCTGGTGTGTCATGTTCATCTTCGGACGCCTCACCAAGCGGGGCATAGGACTCCAGTTGCTTAGCATCCTCCTGGTCGCGCAGCGCCAGGATGCAGTCAACATCTATGGATATCTCATTGAGCCACCATGGGTCAAGCACCCATACTGCAGCCCCGGTTGAGCAGGGCGAATCGCGGAGAGCGAAGTAAAGAGCAACAGTCGCGCTCTCGCTCCAGTCAAGAAGTCGTGTGGGCAACCCATGTTGCCGCATTAGCACATACCACTCCCAGTTGTCGCGCGGGATTCTGTCAGCAAACCCAACGCCCTTCCGAGTGAAGGCGTAGAAGAACTCGTTTTCCTGGTGTATGTCGAGCTTCTCTCGGTACGGGCGATACAGGCTAGGAACGAGCTCCCATGAGCTACTCGCATGCCCACGAAACCAGGGGTAGATGTCGAGCCCTGCCATAGACCATTGACGCGCCAGATCGCCTGCAACTTCGATAAAGCTACTCAACGAGTCCGCACGAAAGTCGCCTTCTTTTCCAGACACGGTGTACCTCTCCTTATGGAGATCGAAGTAGTCGCGTTATGCTTCCCATTAGCCAATATGTGCAATCCCGTAGCGTTGCGATATTTGCAGTCCTGCTCGTGCAAGACAGGTTGCCGGGAGACACTAATTCCGCCTCCGCCTCTTGCACACCTTCATTGCCGGGGGAATTCGTCCCCGGCGAACTGGACAGTGGGTGGCAAGTCGGCTATAAATAGTGACGAGGGGCGGCTTGTTACGGCCTCACCTCGGGTCCCTCTCCGGCGCTGGGCACAGCGCAATGGAGAAGGGAGAAAGGCAAACGACGGCGCGGCAACGGCATTGTTTAGCGGTCCCGCGTACACGCGGGAACAGGCGAGGACGCCTGTCCTCCAAACGACATGGGGCGATGGCAGCAGCTAGAAGCCTGGGAATGCTTGCGCGGGAGTGGCTGACAGCAATAATGGCAAGCGAGAGGCGTCTTACATTGGGCGGGCTATTGTGGTTGCTGGTCGCGGGTGCGGGGACTGTGTTCGTCCTGCAGGCCGCGGACCTGTGGGCGCTGCAGACACTCTCTCCCGCCGAGCGAGGCGCTGTCTATCCGCCGGGAGCGGAGGCGGCACCGGAGGTTCCCGCGACGATGACCGGCGCGGCCCCGCTTTCAGGCACGTACCTGCCCGTGGTCGAGATGGAGCCTGATGAGCCGCCGGTAGCCGATGGCTCGATGCGGGTGCCGAACTTCGCTATCGTCAGCGATGGCGGAGAGCTGGGAGAACTGGCGCGCGCCGTGGTCGCGCGGTACATGCCGGTAGTCTTCGGGACGAACCGGGATGATGTGACGTATGTGAACCTGCGGGAGATACTGCGGCAGCTCGGCGGAGAATTCCGCTGGCAGCCCGGCTCCGCGCACGCTCAGCTGAAAGCTAATGAGCCCGTGGTGCGGCTGATCCCGGGCTCGGAGCAGGCGGAGGTCAATCTCAGCCCGGTCAAGCTCTCCGGAATGGCGACGGAGGAAAATGGGAAGCTGCTGATGCCGTGTCGAGCTGTTGCGGAACTGCTGGGGATTGAGCCGGGCTGGTCGGAGCAGCGCCGCGTGCTGACGATAGAACAGCAGGGCAAGAAGCTCAACATCGTGGCGCTCGAGGACATCTTCCTGCTCGAGGTGAGCCGGTCGCAGCGGCGGGTACAAGTCCATGTGCTCGGCGAGCCGGTCAAATGGTATCCGATGTGCATAGGTCGCGGCAACAACACTCCGGTCGGCCATTTCCATATCCAGAGCCGCTGCATGTGGCCGCCGTGGCGCACCTACGAAGGGGAGTACATCCCGAGTGGCAGCCGGCGCAACCCCCTCGGTGCGCGCTTCCTCGGAACGACCGCAAGAGGCCATGAACGCGGCTGGCGAATCGGCATGCACGGGACCAACCAGCCGTCTTCCATCGGGAGAAGGATTTCGGGCGGCTGCCTGAGGATGTACAACCGCGATGCCATCGAAATATACAACAATATTCCCATCGGCACGCGGGTGTGGATACATGAGGAAGGGATCCATAATCCGAGTGCGAAGCAGAGAGGGCTGGAGAAGGTGAAGCGGAAGCGATGATAGTCGGCGTCGGCGTGGACATGTGTGCGATAAGCCATATCGAGGGCGTTATCGAACGGAACGGTCAGCGCTTCCTGGACCGATGTTTCACCAAGCCCGAGCAGGCGGAATGTGGCACCGGGCCAACGATGAGCAAGCGCTACGCGGTGCGTTTCGCGGCGAAAGAGGCGCTCATGAAGGCGGTTGGGCTGGGCTGGGCGGGAGGGATGCGCTTCGTGGATGTCTCCGTGGAGCATGATGAGCGAGGGAAGCCGTCGCTGCATCTCGCCGGGTTTGCCGCCGAATACGCAGAGGAACTCGGCGTGACGGGAATCCATGTGTCTCTTTCGCATGAGGCGGACATGGCGGTGGCGGTTGTGGTGCTGGAGGGAGAGTAGCGTGGCGGAGGCGGCAGGCAACGGCCGCAGGCTGGAAACCTGCGCCACGGAATGATGAGGGACCGACAGGCAACGGCGCGAGGTCGTTGCAGCGTCCTTGTCTGACTATTATGAAGATACTCGACCGCTATGTATGCCGGCAACTGGCGCTGCCCTTTCTCATCGGGGTAGTCACCTTCGCGGTGATAATGCTCGGTGATGCGGCGCGGCAGTTGGGAACGCTGGTGCTGGGTCTGCGCGCGCCCCTGCCGCTCATCGCCAAGTACCTCCTCTATTACGCGCCCCATGCCATCGTCTGGTCAATGCCCGTGGGGACGGTCGTGGCGGTGGCGATGACCCTGACGAGTCTGAAATGCCACGGGGAGATCGAGGCGATGCGTGCGGGTGGAGCCGGCATAGTGCGCATCTGTATGCCGATACTGCTGCTGGGTCTGCTCATCAGCTTCCTCGCGCTGGGCATCAATGAGTACGTCGTGCCCGCGGCGAGCAAGCGCGCATCGGCAGCGTTCACCGAGATGACGCGCACGCAGCCCATCGTCAGGGAGCAGTATAACGTGTACTTCAGAGACGACGAGGGGCGGCTGTTCTACGTCGGGCACATGGACGCAGAAAACAACGAGCTGCAGGACATCGTGATATGGGCCGAGGACGCGGACAGGAACGTGGCGAGCATCACGGCGGCCACGTGGGCGGAGCTTGATGACAATGTGTGGGTGCTGCGTGAGGGCAACACCGTGAGGCTGACCGATGGCGGCGAGACCGTGGAGCGGCTGGAGAAGTTCGGCGCGAAGGCGATCAAGCTCACCAAGGCGCTGCAGGACTACTACACGGTGCGGCAACGCGAGATGGAGATGAGCGGGGCGCAGCTAGGCGACCTGATCCGGACCGTCGGGCGCGGCGGTACGGATACGCGGAAGCTGCAGGTGAAATGGCACTTCAAGTACTCGATCCCGCTGGCGTGCTTCGTGTTCGCGCTGATCGCGGCCCCGATTTCGCTGCGGTTCGCGCGGCACGGGACGTTCGTGGGTGTGGTGGTGGCCATCCTGATCGTGTTTCTGTACAACGGGGTGCGCTCGTGGACGCTGGCGTTCGGGCTGGCGGGGAGCCTGCACCCGATCCTGGCAGGCTGGACGCAGAATGTCCTGTTCGGGCTGATCGGGCTCGTGATGTTGCTGCGGAGCAAGTAAAGGGTACGGGCACAACAGCGCAGGCAGAACACGCGGGCGGCGTGGCTCAGAAGTCGGTCTTGGACTCCTTCATGCTGTCAGCGATCTTGCGTATCTCCTCGGCAGAAGCATCTCCTGTCACAACGACACCCACGTCACCGACACGGAAACGTGTGACCTTGCCTCGGAGCCGGCTGCGCATCATCTCGTGAGACCATTTGCCCTGGCCCTGTTGGCGGCCCTGGGCTTGTCCGGGACGACCGGCCCCGGCCTGTGGCCCGTCCTGCCGACCTGCACGAGCGCCCTGGCCCTGGCGACGCTGCTGCGGGCGCTGCTCGAGGGCCTGGCGCTGCTCATCGGTGAGGCCCTCCGCGCGTTGCTTGCGGGCTTCCTGCTGCTCCTTGCTGAGCCGGTCAGCGGATGGCTGTGGGGCGCCGGGGGCGCTGGGCTTTTGCTGGGACTGCCGGCGGCGCTGCTCGAGGGCCTGACGCTGCTCATCGGTGAGGCTCTCCGCGCGTTGCTTGCGGGCCTCCTGCTGGTCGGCCTGCTTCGCAGACGGTTCGCCGGCGGGCTTGTCAGGACGCTGCTCCGGCCCCCGCGTTCCCTGGATCTGCTGCCACTGCCGCTTGATGGCTTCGCGGCGCTGTGGCGCTATCTTGTCCCAGTTCCTGGTGCGGATTGCTTCCTGCTCTTCTTCGGTGAGCGTGTCCCAGAGCCGCTTGCGGGCCTGCTTCTGCTGCGG
>JAUWOG010000363.1 GCA_030612305.1 Armatimonadota bacterium
AGTGAAGGACCCGCCTGTGAGAGGCCCGTCCTTTGTGATTCCCTTGGTCTGCGAACATTCAGCGGTATTGGATCGTGACCGTGCCCACCACAGCGGCGGGCGGTGGGTCAATTGGCGTACCAGGCGCATCTATGAACTCGAGCGTCGTGGGCGCCCCGGCCGTGTCATCAATGTCAATGGCGGTCGGTCCGGCAGTCCCGATGGCCTGGAACTCGATAGTGAGAATCTCGTTCCTGGCGGTGTCGAAGTTAGTCGTACCGGCTACTGCGACACGGATAACGCCGGGCGTCGCGGTGTTGGGCTGCAGCAAGGCGCCGCCCGGTACTGCCTCGCCCTTGGCTATCGCCGCATCGCCGCCGACTAGCTGCAGCTTAGTCTGGTCGTAGTTGACAGTCATTCCGAAGCCGGCGACGCCGGTGGTGTCACTCATGAGGATGCGGACGGTGACATTGGCCCCGGCTGCGACGGTGGCATTCTCTACACTAACTGTGAACGCTGCGGCGTTGTTCACCGTGATGTCGCGCGTGGCCCGACCGGTCTTGCCATTGCTGTCGGTGGCTACGGCGGTAATGGTGTTGGTGGCGTTCTGCAGGTCGAGGCTGTTGAAGGTGACCGTGCCGGCAGCGCCGTTGATGGTCTGGGTCAGCCCGTTGACCGAGACATCAATCTTAGTGATGGTGGCTCCCGCTGTATGCGGCGTGGCTTCGACCGTCACGTCGAAGTCGCCACTGACGGTGGCACCGGCGTCGGGTGCAGTGATTCTCACTGTCGGCGGCGGGCCCCCGAGTGCCCCCATGATTCCTATCTGTATCTGCGTATAGTTGTCGGCGGACAGGTTCAGGACGGCGAAGTTGAGGCCCTGTCCGAGATTCGCCGCCGTGTAGGTGACGGTAATCGGGTCTGTGACAGCGGCTGCCGCGGCGCCACTGCTCAGATCCGTCGGCCTCACGTCGGCCCATGGGACCACGTATGGATCAGTGTGCTCCACCGCAAGCGTCCATTCCATGTCCCCGGTCGCATCCAGCGCAAAGGTGTCCGTCGTGCCCTCTCTGAGGGTCCAATACGTCAGGAACCGTAAGCCAGGCGGGACGGTGTCCCAGCCCGTAGCGCTGTCCACTAGCGGCGTCACTTCGATATTCGCGCTGTTGACCTGCAGGGCAACGACGTCCACGTCCGTCCCCCCATGCCCGGTGAGAGCCTCAATCCCGTTGAGTGCATGCAGACGCAGCGTGTGCGCGTGGACGTGCCAGTTGCCGGCGACCAGCAGAAGCCTCTTCTCCAGCACGCCGTCCGGACCGACTTCATCCTTGAATGCGTCGAGTTCGACTACTTGCCCGGCTGCATTATTGCAGCGGATGTGAATCATGTCCGTGTCGGGCGTGATCTCCTGCGTCCGGACGCCCTCAGGCCAGTAGATGCGGAAGCATACGGTCCCGTATGCGGCCGGCTCCACCGGGTCGGCGGGCGTGGAACTCCCGCTGCAACCGATGAGCAAGACCACGACCGCCACCGCCACCAGGAAAGACGCCAGGAACAACGTGCGATGTCTGAGCATCTGTATCTTCCTCCTCAGCTATTGCCTATGCCCGGCCGTGCACACTACACATAATGCCAAGACGACTGCACCTCACGGCATGGCCCGACGCGCGGATGCATTATTCCCTCGCCGGTCCTGCCGGCTCGCCGCCGTTGGTGCACAACTCGAACAACGTGATACGTTCGCTGCTCCTCAGTTCCGCCTTAGTATAGCACTCTCCTGCGCACCTTGGAATATTTTTCTTGGCCGCAGTCCGTCTCCACTCCTGCTAGCTGCCGTGGAGTCTGCGCAGCGAACTCCCAAGCGGCCGATGGACTGAAGCACCGCTCCAGTTCACCGCCCGCCGCCGAGGCGTTCCAGCACATCTATGCACATCATCAGCGTCCGTGGCAGATGGAAGCAGGTGTGCATCTTCGGCGGTTGATCCTGCGCGTGCTTCGGCACGCTCCCATCTCGCTAGATGGTTTCATCCCGCTGCCTCCGTGCGGATGTTCTCACTTGTGCGTGCGTCATCGGACGCTCAGCGGTGCCGGTGGGCCCGCTGCCGTGCTGAACGACCGCATCGCACTGTACAACCACCCGACCTTCCCCAGGTCACGGTTCGACGGGTACGCCGCATCCGCGCTCGCGCGTGCTCCCACTCGCCAGTAGTATGTCGTCGCAGGCGTCAGTCCCGCCCCCGCATCTGCCATATAGTAGCTCGTGCTCATCACCGTGCCGGCCCCGCCCGACTGCATGTGTCCGCTCGTCCAATACGGGCCGGCTCGCCCTTGCGTATCATTCGGCCCGAACAGTTCCACATTGTACGTATCCGCCCCCACCGACGACTGCCACGTGAACCGCACATTGGTCACGACCTGGTTCGGCGTGCCATTGTAGGGGCTCGATTGCAGCGGCGGAGTGAAGAAGGTGACCGGCCCGAAGTGCGCGCTGACCTCCGACAGCGGCTGCCCGCTGTCCACCTCGACGCGCAGCTCCGGCGTCACCGGGCTCGCCGCCTGCTGAACTGATACGAGCGCCTGCCGGGTCACATTCGGCGGATTGTACCCGGCCCGATACAGCGGATCAATGATACGCTGTATCGCATAGTAATAGCGCGCGCCCGGCGTCATTGCATAGTGGTTGTACGCGGCCGTCACCGTCGCCTGCTCCTCGCCATCCGCGCTCAGATACGTGTACGTGAAGCCCGCATCCTCCACATACTGCGTCAGGTACGGGCCATCACTGTAGGTATTCGACGGCAGCGCTCTCCCCTGGAACACATCTATGATATTGGTCGGCGTCGCCCGGAAATACGGGTTGTTGGCGTCCCGGTAGATCACCCACCCGTGCGTGGCATCGAGGCCCGCCTGGCGCGTCTGCGGCACCACCAGGACCGGCGGGTGCGCGCCACATGTCGCCTGCGAAAGCCCTGAGGCTATCGCCGGCGGCCCGGCGCCGGTGTCGCCACCGTTCTCATCATCCCCGCCTCCGCAGCCCGACAAGACCAGCAATGCCCCCACCAGCACCACCACACCGACGTGGCAACCTCTCATCTTTCTCATCATCCGACCTCCTCAACTCGGCCCAGTACGCACACATTCTATCACGTCATCGGCATACTACTTCATTGGACGGCCTTGGTCTCGTCGGAGTTCTCCGACGCCGCTGGCACCATGTTTTTTCCCGAAACAGTTTGCACTATGCCACCATCTCTGGCATACTATAGGATTGAGACAGCCGCAGTATGGATATGCTGATACTGACGGCATCGGCACCAGTCTGCAGCGGCGCCGGCACACTCGCATCAGACGCATCAGCAAGCCCCATCTGCTACCATCAGCAGGCCACGCCTGCTACCATGAGGAGGAATTCGCAATGCAGAAACGAGGTTTCACCCTGATTGAGTTGCTTGTGGTCATAGCCATCATTGCTATTCTCGCTGCCATACTGTTCCCGGGCTTCGCCCGGGCACGCGAGAAAGCGCGGCAGACCTCGTGTCTATCGAACGTCAAAGAGATTACCTTAGCCGTAATCATGTACCTGAGCGACTATGATCAGGTGTACCCGGTCGCATCCTACCAGCATCCGGCGTCGGGTATGTCATGCGACGGCAAGGTATTCTGGCCTCTGGTTGTTGAGCCGTACATCAAGGCCGGAACTGACAACACTACCTGGAGCGGGGGCAGCATAAGCATTTGGCGATGTCCTTCGAAGCAGATCACACAATCCTGGTACTGCGGGGCGTACGCCGAGTATGGCATGAACACCAACATCTTCGGAATAATGGAATCCAAGCTCGACCGGCCCGCTCAGACCGTATGTATCGGTGAGACGTGGATTGCTCACAGCACGGCCCCCACTGTCCGCGAAGGATGGCACGCCTTTTACGGCTTCCACGAGTGGGAGAACACCGGCGGTGGCTACTACGCCGGGTATGGTTCCCGCTATGACCACAACGGCCAGGCGAACTTCGGCTTCTGCGACGGCCATGCCAAG
>JAUWOG010000276.1 GCA_030612305.1 Armatimonadota bacterium
CAGCCCATTGGGAAAACAGGTTCTGATGGCCATTGCCGGCTCCTCCGTGACCATCAGCCGGACCGTCTTGTTGTCCGCGCCAGCTCTCTTCGTGAAGAGTCCCGCGTAGAGGCCCGCGTCGGCTGCGATGCGCCTGCAGTCGGTGTCAGCCTCGGCGCGCAGGCCGCCACTGGCCGGGTCGAAGGCCTTCTGGTCCACGAGCGCCACCGGCGTGTCGAGAGCCAGGATGTCCGCGAGCGTACTCCGCAACTGCTTCGATGGTAGCGCATGCGCCAGGTCGGGCTTGCTGCACTCGAAGGTCTCGAGGACAACATCATGCACGTTGCGGCTGTCGGTGGAGGTGGCGACCTGGCCGGTGTCGGTACACCATAGGTCCTCGTCGGGGCGCACGTAGTCAGCCGCCGGCGTCTGCTGCGTCGGCACGTCAAACCAGCGGCCGAACCACTCGACCGCCTGCTCGCGGATGTCTTCGCTGTAACCGTGTGTGCCCGGTCCGACGTAGAGATCGAAGCGTTCGTCGAGGCCGAGCAGGCCATAGACCTGGCGGCAGAACTCGGCGATCTCCTGCGTCCCGTGCAGTGGGAAGAAGTCCTCCTCTGCCGCGCCGATGCGCAAGGCACGCGGCGCGACCATCGCGGTCATCTCGTGGTGGTCCATGCCGCAGGCGAGCTGGTCGAAAATCTGCTGCTCGCCGTCGGCCACTCCATCGGACTCCTGCCGGGCCTGGAGGGAGGTGATGTAGCAGACCGGGACGGAGACCTTGATGCGCTCATCGAGGGCGGAGAGATATGCCGTCAGCGTGCCGCCGCCCGAGCAGCCAGTACAGCCGAGCCGCGCGGCATCCACTTCCGGCCGCTCCTGGAGATAATCGAGACAGCGCATCCCGTCATAGATGCGGTACTGGGCTATCGCCTGGTTGATGAGCATGCACTGGACGTGCATCTGGCTGTGCTCGATGCAGCAGTTGCCGACGCGGGATTCGCCGGTCTGGTCATCGTAGTACTGGACGCGCTCGCCCTGGCTGATGGGGTCATAGACCAGCGCGATCATCCCGTTGAGAGCAAGCGCGATGCCCACCTTCTGGTACTCGCTGTACATCTTCCCATTGGCCGAGTGCCCGCATGGGACCAGCACGCCGGGCACGTGGCCCTCGATGTTCTTCGGAATGTAGAGGTTCGCGGTGACGAGGAAGTCCGGACGGCTCCGGAGGAGGAGTTTCTCGATGACGAAAGGCCCGCTGTCCAGCGTGCCCGTCAGCACCGGGTCCAGTGGCGTCCGGGCAGGGAAGCCGCCGAGCGCATCAGTGAAGTACGCGCGCAGATGGCCGGCGCGCTGCAGCCACTGGTCGCCGGTGGTTATCTGCTTCCTGCGCTGCTTGTTGGCTGCGTAGAAGTCCTCGGCCATCGCAGTCAGGTAGTCGGGTAGCATCGCGGCATAGGGACTTGAGCTATCAGCGCCCTGGCTCATGCGAGATATGCTCCTCACTTGCCCACAAGTTATCAACACTGAGATGCGGGTTGTCCACAGGATTCTTTGTGTTTCCGCAGGTTTTCCACGGGGTTTTTCACAATTGGCGGTCCGCGCCCGGCTCTCCAAGCTTTCCGGGCCTACCGGGGCATTGCCGAGAAGACATCGAGGTCGAGGTTGTCCGGCTCCCGCTCGGCGAGGAGGAAGTGCCCGCCTATCGCCACCATCACCGCGTTGTCGGTGCATAGCTCGGGCGGCGGGCGATGCAGCATCACTCCGGCGCGCGCACATTTCTGCTCCAGCTTCTCGCGGAGGAGCTGATTTGCCGCGACGCCACCGGCGATGGCCAGATGCTTCGCCGCCACCTGCGCGACGGCTGCCATGGTGTTGCGCACGAGCGTGTCCACGACCGCCGCCTGGAAGCTGGCCGCGAGATCGGCGACGGTGTGGTCGTCGAGCGCGGCTTCGTCGTCATCGCCCTGCAACTGCTCGACCTGGCGGATGAGGGCCGTCTTGAGGCCGCTGAAGCTGAAATCAAGGGAGGCGCCGACTTTCGGGCGCGGGAAGTCAAATGCCTCCGGGCTTCCCGCCTCGGCCGCTGCCGCGACCGCCGGCCCGCCGGGATAGCCCAGCTTCAGCACCCGCGCGGCCTTGTCAAAAGCCTCGCCGGCAGCGTCGTCGCGCGTCGCACCCAGCAGCTCGTAGTCAGTCGCGTGGCTGATGCGTACCAGGTCACTATGCCCGCCCGACGCGATGAGGCACACCGCAGGCAGGTGCTCGGCACTGAGCGGCTTGTCACAGACCGCCGCGAAGTTCGCCGCCACGTGCGCCTGCAGGTGGTTCACGCCGACTAATGGCACGCCGGTCGCCGCATGGTAGGCCTTGGCCGCGCTGACTCCGACCAGCAGCGAGCCGATGAGGCCCGGCCCGTTGGTGACCGCGATGCCTGCCAGGTCCTCCCAGCTCACGCCGCCTGCATCAAGCGCGCGCTGCACCACCATCGTCAGCAGCTCGGTGTGCTTGCGGGAGGCGATCTCCGGCACGACGCCGCCGAAGAGGGCATGTATCTGGTCCTGCGAGGCGATAATCGAGCTGATGATGTCGCGTCCATTCCTGACCACCGCCGCCGCGGTCTCATCGCAGGAGGTCTCGATGCCCAGCACCAGTTGGTCAGATTTCCGTGGTGAGTTCATGCTCGTGCCGCGCCTTCCAGTCGTCCAGCAGCGCCCTCACTTCGGCTTGCCGCTCCGCGTCGTCAAGGTCAGCGACCTCGGCGACGATGGCGTCTTCATCGTTGTCCAGGTAGTACTTCCGGCGCACGGCGACCGCGGCGAAGCCTAGCTTGCGGTAGAGCCGCGCCGCCGCCTCGTTGCTCACCCGGTATTCCAGTGTCGCGTACTCGCCGCCAAGCTGTATCACCTTCAGCAGCAGGCTCAGCACCAGGAGTTCGCCGATGCCGAGACGGCGGAAGTGCGACGCGACCGCAATAGTGAGAATGTGCACTTCGCCGGCGAAGTAGTGGCTGCCGATGTAGCCGACGACGCGCCCCTCGCTCTCGGCGACGAGATATATCTTGCCACCGTCGGTGCCCCGAAGCTCGCCGCGCATTGTCTCCACATGCCAGGGCGCTGAGTATGAGACGCGCTCGATGGCCATGATGTCCGCCAGGTCACCTGTGTTGGCGGGCCGCAGCAGCACCTCGCGCGCACCTTCGCGTTCTGCCTCTGCCATCATCGCATTTCGCCTGTCACTCGATCTCGATGCCGTGTATGCGCTCCGCCTGGGAGGGGAGCAGATACTCCGGCTTCAGCGCCGCGACCTGCTCGATGCTGAAGCCCTCCGGCCACTCCGCCAGCATCACCGTGATGCTCGCGCGTGGTATCTCGTACGGCGGCCCCGCCTGCCGCGAGTCCGCAAGCCGCTCATCGGCCGCCATCGCCTCCGCCAGTCCATCCCCTACGACCAACTCCGCCTGGCTCAGCTTCTCGTAAAGGTCCCCGGTCTCCATCAACTCGACATCGCTGAGGGACTCGACTGCGCCCCCATGCACGCGATAGACCCCGGCATAGACATGACCGATGCGCGCGCGCTGGACGACGCCGACATTCGTCTGCTGCGGTCCGCATCCGGCTGCCAGCACGTGCTGGGTCGGCACGCACGCGACCGGTACCTGGAGCGCGTGGCCGAGCGCCTTGGCAGTCGCCAGGCCGATGCGCAGGCCGGTGAAGCTGCCCGGTCCGCATGAGACTGCGATGCGGTCAAGGGCCATCTCGCTGCCGACTATGCGCACTATCCGCCGCGTCAGCTCGTCGCACAGCACCAGGCGGCTGCTGAAGATGTCCTCGGCAACCAGCGTCCCGCCCTCGAAGAGCGCGACGCTGCTGATGTGGGCCGATGTCTCTATTCCGAGCGTCCGCATTGTGTCACTGCCTCGATGGTCTCTGCATGGCGCGGGCCTGCGCTGTCGAAGGCTATGCGGCGGCCTTCGGCTTCGTACTCGAGGCGCACGAAAAGCGCATCCGGCGGCAATGCCTCAGCGACGAGGTCCGCCCATTCGAGCGCCACGACTCCCTCTTCGAGCCACTCGTCGAAGCCGGCTTCCTCCAGCTCGCGCGCGTCGGTCAGTCGGTAGGCATCGGCATGATACAAACACACCGGCCCCGGATGCTGCCGCATGACGATGAACGAAGGGCTGGCGACGCGGCCCTCGACCTCCATCCCGCGTGCCAAGCCGCTGACGAAACAGGTCTTGCCGGCACCAAGCGGCCCGCAGAGCGCGATGCAATCCCCGGCCGCCACGATCTCTCCGAGCCGCCGCCCGAGTTCCGCCGTGTCGTCCGGCGTCGCAGCGAATACGCTCGCCGGCGCTTTGCTGTCATCTTCACGTCCTGCCTGCCGGGTCATCGTGCCAGCCATTTCGCTGCGTGGGGGCTCACTACCTGCGTGCGGGTTGTGGAGAGAGCAGACTCGGGCTGGAAGACGCTGCTGCTTTATTCGAGAGAAGGGGTTTGTGCTCGAATTGCTTGGAGCCTGTTGTTGCCATTTATTGACGTTATTGTCGTATCTGTTAGAAACGTGCGACAATTCATCGAAAATGACTGGCTTTTGTGCGATGATGGCTTGTACCATGCGGCAAGTGTGAGATGGCTCAGGAAAAAGGCCCATAAAGCAGCAGCGTCT
>JAUWOG010000103.1 GCA_030612305.1 Armatimonadota bacterium
GAAGCGCTCATCCCGGCCCAGTTTCTGCGACCACTTGATCCACCCGAGCGCGTTGTTATTGAATACCACGTAGGTAATCGGGAGCTCGTACTGCGCGGCCACTACTATCTCCTGCATCTGCATCTGGAACGAGCCGTCGCCGGTGAGGCAGAATACGTTCTTGCCCGGACGCGCGACTGCGGCCCCGATCGCAGCACCGACCGCATAGCCCATGCAGCCGAAATCCGACGCCGACACCCAAGTATGCGGTGTGGTCAGTTGCAGCTCTGTCGCCGTCCATATCCGGTTCGCACCCTCGCCGACTACGACGACGGCCTCAGCAGGCATTTGCGCATTGAGTTCGGCCAGGAAACGCGAGAAATGCACCGGGCCTTTGGACCGCGCCGCCAGCGCCTCGGTCTGCGAGCGCCATTGCTGCTTGAGTGCCGCAATTCTGCCGGCAACCTCACTGTCGGCGAAGTCACGTTCGCCCGCATCATCCGCGCACGCCTCCGCTAATCCGGCGAGCGTCAGTGCCGCGTCACCAAGCAGGCAGATATCCGGCGTCCAGTTGCGCCCGAACTGCGTGGGGTCAATGTTGAGGTTGATGAAGGTGCGCTCCGGCGGCAGGTCGTACCACTCCTTGCCGACCGCGAATTCCTCTATCTGGCTGCCGACCCACAACCAGCAGTCCGCCTCCTCGAGCAGTGCATCGCTGACCACAGTGCGGTTGCAGCCAACCCCGCCGCCGGCCAGCGGGTGATGCTCCGGTATCGAGGTCTTCCCGTGATTCGTGTAGCAGACCGGCATGGCAAGCAATTCGGCCAGCTTGCGGACCTGCTCATGGGCACCTGACTGGTGGACACCTCGGCCACAGATCATCACCGGCTTCTTGGCACTGACGAGCGCGCTGGCTGCCTCGGCAACAGCATCCGGCGCGGCCACACACGTGCTCTGCGGCGCCGGCACATACTCATCCATGTCCGCTTCCATGTCCCCGATGTCTATGGGGATGTCTATGAACGCCGGGCCGCACGGAGGGGCCATCGCGTGCTTGAACGCCTGCTGCATGACCCAGGGGATCTTCTCCGGCCGGTCCACGCGATAGGTCCACTTGGCGAAACCGAACGCCGCCTCGACCTGCGCGAATTCCTGGAGCTCGCCCTTCCCGAACTGCGCAATCGGCGCATTGGGTGCAATCACCACGAGCGGGATCTTCGCATAGGCGGCCTCGTGGATACCCATAAGCATGTGAGAGAAGCCCGGCCCTGCTGTTCCCTGGCAGACACCGGGCTTGCCGGTCAACTGCGCATAGCCGAGGGCGGCGAAGGCCCCCGCAGTCTCGTGGCGCGCCAGCACCGCCTTGACCTGCTTCTGCTTCGACAGCTCGTCATAGAATATGGACACCGAATGGCCGCCCGGCAGGCCGAACACATACTCTACACCCTCAGCCGTGAGGGCCTCTACTACGGCTTCCGACGCCTTCTTCAACGCCATTTCATTACCCCTTTGCAGAATCTATGCAGATATCCGACGGTCCATACTTCCGCACATCCTCGGGATTTCCTGTATCGGCCTGTGCCGAACAGCAGCCGAGCCGTCCTCCACGCCTCGCTCCGGCCCGTCGCTACCTGCAACGTGGCCGCTTGTGGCTTCCCTATCCAGCCACGAGCGTCAGCAAGCCCACCTCGGGGCGGCAATTGAAGCGTACCGGCATTACCGCCATGCCCACGCCGCGCGATACGTACACCTGCTTCCAGCCGTCTCGAACCAGTCCCCCGACGTACTTGCGTCCATGCGCCGACGGTGTCACCAGGGCACCCAACAGCGGCAATACGACTTGCCCGCCGTGGGTATGTCCAGCCAGCATCAGCTTCACCCGCCGGTCATTCAACTCCTCGTTGTAGTCGGGATTGTGGCTCAGCAGTATCACCGCCGCGTCCGCCGGTACTCCTGCCAGCGCCTCAGCCAGACGCTGCTCATCCGTCCACAGGTCTCCGACACCCGCCACGTAGAGTTGCTGCCCCCGCCGCGCCACTCTCACCGTCCGGTTGGTCAGATCAACTACGCCGGCCTGTCTCATGAGCCGTCGCGTCTTCACCAGGTCCTCGTCCTCCCACTGGTCGTGATTCCCCAGCACGCCACACACACCCAGTGGGGCCTCGAGAGCGGACAGGGCCTCCCAGACTGGCTCGATGTATTCCTCACCACGGTGCACATAGTCCCCTGTCAGTACCAACATGTCAGGCTCCAGGGAACGGACCAGCTCAATCGCTTCTCGCACATCACTCAACCCCAGCCAGGGGCCGTGATGGATGTCGGTCAGATGCCCCACTCGCAGACCACTGAAAGCGCGGGGAAGGCCCGGTATCGCTATCGTGGACCGGTCCACTCGCAGCCAGTGTCGCTCGTAGAGCGAATAGCCCACAGACCCGGGCAATAGGCCCGCCGCCAGCAGGCAACCGGCCCGCTTCAGAAATGACCGGCGCGTCATGCTCCCTTCCTTCGGCCTGTGCCTGCCCATCGTCGCAACCTCCGATGCGGTGCTTCAATGGTGCTGCCGCGGTCCCGATTCCTTTCAGCCCTGATGCCCTACAGCCGATAAATACAATGACCTCACATCATCCCGAAGCGAGCCGTAACAATGAGCCGCAACAGCGGAGTCCCAACTAATCAATGCACAGACACCAACGCGCCGGAATACCCCACCTGGCACGCCGATGACGCCGGATGGATAGACGCACGGATAGCTGCCAGGCTGCCACCAACAGGCCTGCGCCGCAACCTGCTCAGATGACAGTCAACTCCAGGCCCATCAGCCCTGCGAACTTCTCCAAGAGCGACAGCCGGTCGTCTTCTACCAGCGCCACGTGGTGTGACCCGCCGTGATACAGATACGCATCCAGGAACATCCTCAGATCGCAATCCGGCTTGAGGCGGCAGTGCGGGGTCATGCCGTCAGGCAGCGCGTAGTCCTGTATCTGTGCCGTCGTCGCGATGAGCTTCGCCTTCCCGCCGGCCCCGATCGTCAAATTCACCATCGTCACCGGCCCCGGGGTGAAGTCGAAGGCCAACGAGCTTGATACGCCGCCGCTGCCTACCCAGCCTTCGCGTCGCACCATCCTCGGCCTGGCTGCCGCAAACTTCAGGTTCCCCTCCGCGAAGTGTGACATCAGCACCGTTCCCCCGCTGAAGTCCATGCAGAACATCTCGGTGAAGGTGCTCAGGCCCGTGAGGTAGTGCATGGCCGTGACGCACGATGCCGACGTAATGTCACCCTCACCTCCGAAGCCTACTCCCTCCGTTATCAGCTTGGTCACGGCGGTGAAGGGCAGGGCTGTGAAGCGCGGGTCGGCACCGAGCACTTCGTAATGTATCGCCACCGCGTCCAGGCCTCGGTCCGCGACAACCTTCCGCAGGGCCCACTCCGACCGTGCTGACTCCGTATGCTCCGCCTCTGTCAGCTCCTCCGTCACCTCGAAATGCTCCCGGTCATACGCCACAATCTCGGTGAGCTCGGCGTCTGCAGCCTCCGCCATTGCCTCTGCCAGCTCATCCAGGCCGATATGCTGTACATGCGGGCCCACCTGCGTCATAAACGCTGTCTCATCCACGCCGAAATCGCCCATGTCCTGGAAGGGGTAGCCGATGAGGCCGACCTCCGCCCTCCTCATCCGTTTCGCAGCCACCGCCGCCTGCGCCCATTCAGCAAGCTCATCCAGCGTCTCCTCATCCTGCCAGTAGCCGGTCACTACGCCGAAATCGCGTCCGTTGCGCACCAGCACATTCGCCAGGTCCTGCTGCCCGTGCATCCCGTGATTCTGTATCACGTCCTTGACGCAGAAGCTCTCGTCAATGCCGCGCTTGCGCTGGGTATTGAACAGCACCAGCGGCTTTCTGCAATCCATCAGCGCGGCTATTGCGATGAGACTCGGCGAATACGAGAAGTGCACCACTACGACGAGGTCCACATCTGCCACCTCGAAGGCCGCCATCGCGGCATCTACTCCGGCTCTCGTGTTGACGATGCCCGGATAGCTCACCTCCATCGCCTCGCCGAGCTTACCCACCAACTGGCCGGCGAATTCCTCCTGCTCCGGCCGCAACTCCGGATTCGACTTGTCATACAACTCAAGCATCAGGCCCAGCAGCCCGATCTTCGGCTTGCACTCTCCACCCATTTCATCTCAACTCCCATCGGCATCATATTCTGCAGCACTTCTTGCTACGCGCCGACATACTGTTCTCCTACCAGCCGCCTCAGGCCTGCTAATTGCCGGCAAAAGGCAGGTCACGTACCGCTCGAGGGTCAATCTTGTAGCCACATGAGTCTGGAAGACGAGTTCATGACGCAGGCCACACTTGAGGGGAAGTGACGGAGAATGCAAACTGCGACCTGTCATTTGTCCGTGTACATAATCGCGGCCCTGGTTGCTGCTATTGCCGGGATTCTGCCCGCCTTCGGTGCCGGCCAGGCTCTCGGCATCGAGCACCCCGTCTTCGACTATAGCATTGACCCTGCAAAGGCCGCCCAATACGAAAAGGCCGTCGCGCGCGTCATGGCGATGTCCGAAGCAGAGATGGTCGCTTTCGTCCCCGAAAAGCCGCGCATCATCTTCTGCTATTGTCCTAATTGCCACGGCGGCTCTCAGGGACTGGGGGTCATGAGGTGGAACGTCGAGCGCCCCGATGAGCTCGAATGCCGCTACTGTGGCATGGTTTTCCCCAACGAGCAGTATCCCGACGACCAGGTTCTCGAAGGCAAAAACAAGCAGGGCGAGACCTTCACGTACCGCTACCACCAGGACAAGAAGCACACCGACCTGCATATCTATTACCGCGCCCACATTCTGAGTCAGAAGCGCAACTGGATTGTCGCGCGGTGCTTTGAGCTCGGGAAGGCCTACCAGGCGACAGGCAAGCCCGAGTATGCCCGCCGTGCCGCACTCATCCTCGATCGCATCGCACAGGTCTATCCGCACTACCCCGTTGTCACCCAGTGGCTGCGCTCATTTGACTTTGCCAAGTCCCAGGACCCGCCATACCCGTCGAGTGGCGGCAGGTGGGGGCGCTGGAATGCGGGAGAGCTCCCTGGCCAACCTGCGCAGTGCTACGACCTCGTCTATGACAGCGAGGAATTCGACAAGCTCTCCAAGGAACGCGGCTATGATGTCCGCGAGCGCATCGAAGAGGACTTCTTCAAGGCCACCTTCGCGGCCAATAACACGCCGCCGCTGACCGAGGGCGGACAGCTTTCGACGCGCAATCTCCGCCGCGCCGGGGTCCTCGGCCGCGTCATCAACGAACCCCGCATGGTTCACTGGTCCTTCGGCTGGCTCAAGCACATGGCGTGCCAGCGTTGCTTCTACGACGGGATGCTCAATCTCGCCCCCTCCTATCACTACCAGATACTCGGCGACTTCAGACTCGCCTTCAAGAACCTGACGGGATACTCCGATCCCCCCGGCTACGTGGATGAAGACGGTACCCGCTTCGACAACCTCATCCCCGAGGAAGAGGTCCCCTTCATAGTCAGGGCCTACGACGCCCCCTCCGTGCTCGATTTCCCCAATGGCTGTTCGAGTCCCATCCACGACACCTGGCCGGGTGAGCGCCGCTCCAAGCCGCGTGAGGAAACCGTCTCCACGATCGCGCCCGGATATGGGCACGCCTCACTCGGCCGCGGCGAGCATGACAACCAGATGCAGGCCCAGCTTCACTTCTCCGGAGCCTACGGTCACTCCCATCTCGACACGCTCAATCTCATCATCTGGGCGAAAGAGCGCGAGATGCTCTCGGACCTGGGCTACACCCATACTCGCATCCGCAGTTGGAACAGCAATACCATCAGCCACAACCTCGTCGCCATAGACCGCGAGATGCAAAACGGTGGCGGTAATGCCTCTGCGGGCGATCTGCTCTGGTTCTTCCCTGACACCTCCGACGTGGCTGTCACTGAGGCCGAGGGCAAGCGCTCCTACAGCAAGATTGCAGGTGTCGAACAGTACCGTCGCCTGCTCGTCCTGCTGCCCGTATCGGAGGCCGACGCCTATGTGCTGGACATCTTCCGCACGCAGGGCGGCTCGACCCATGACTGGCTTCTGCATGGCTCCGCCGACGAGGACATGACCGCCGCTTGCAGCATTGAGTTGCCGAACAGGCGCGACGACATGCTGGAGGAAGGCGAGACCTGGGAGGAACCCGTCAGCGAGGGCTCGCGCTTCAACCTCTACGGCGTCATCAGAGATATTGCCTACGCGACGACCGACAAGAACGTCCTGACGACCTTTGCCTGCGCAGAGCAGCCCGACCGGGGTATCCGCATCCACCTGCTCGGGGCCGAGGGCACGGAAATCAATCTCGGGCGCAGTCCGTCCGCTCGCCGCGCCAAACGCGAGTACACTGAGGTCTTCGACTACTGGATGCCGCAGCTAGTCGTCCGCCGCCAGGGAGACGCGCCTCTCCGTACCACGTTCGTCGCCGTCGAGGAGCCATTCGCGGGCAAGCCCTTCATTCAGGCCGTTGAGCGCCTCGAGCTTGACCCCCCGCATGAGGATACCGTGGCCCTGCGCGTCACCCACGGGGATACGACCGCCACCATCATCACCACCCTCGATGAGCCGCCCTATCCGGAGCGCACCACTCCCGACGGCTTCTCCCTCAAGGGCCGGCTGGGTATCATCCGCCAGGTCGCCGGCAAGACTACCGGCATGTGGCTCTTCGAAGGCGAAGCGCTCAGTTGCGGACCTGATGCCATCACCACAGACAGCGGCGTACTCACAGGCACGATACAGGCCGCCACGCGCAAAGCCGATGACGATGAGCACGATGCCTTCGTCACAGACGCGGACCTCCCCGGGGGCGAAATCCTCCATGGCGTCTGGATGATTGTCACACACGGGAATGGTTACACCCACGGCTACGAGATAGACCGCATCGAGAAGGCCGGCGGCAAGACCGTTGTCATCCTCACCATGGACCACGGCCTGACCATAAATGGCGAAACCACGCAGGAGATATACTTCCCGCAGCGAACAATGCAGGGCGTCAACACCTTCAGGATCCCGCTGGCTGCTTCGGCTACCATTGCGGTCGTTGGGGGATGATAGGTGCGCGCCTGTGTTGTTGCCGTTTCGACAGTATGTTGCCTACCTCTGACAGAAACGGATGTGACTCTCATGTGCGAGACTCAAGGTTTTGCTTCCCCAGCCCTCGTCGTGGCCGTCTTGATACTGGTATTGCTCCCGGCCATGACGCAGGGGGCCGGCCAGGCTGTCGGCATCAAGCATCCTGTGCTGCAGCATAGCATCAACCCCGAGAACGCCGCCGGCTACGAAAAGGGCGTCGAGCGCGTCATGGCGATGTCGGAGGAAGAGATGCTCTCCTTCGTCCCTGACAGCCCCGTGGTCCGTTTCTGCTATTGTCCGAACTGCCACGGCGGCTCTCAGGGCGCTGGCATCTTCACCTGGAGCATAGACGACCCCGACCAGCTCACCTGTAAGTACTGTGACATGGTCTTCCCCAATGACAAGTACCCCTGCGACCAGACCATCGAGGGCGAGAACGCGCTCGGCGAGAAGTTCACATACCGCTACCACCAGGACAAGGCCC
>JAUWOG010000161.1 GCA_030612305.1 Armatimonadota bacterium
GCTCGCTACATCACGACCCACTGCTGCCGTCATTTCCGCACATACCTGCCCGCCACCTGTCCCGACAGGTGGACAAGAGCCACAGAAAGTGTATAATGGCGCAGTGCTGCTGGCGCGCACAGACGCATGCTTGGGAGATCCGCACCGATGCGAGTACTGGTAACCGGCGGGGCCGGTTTCATTGCTTCACATATTGCCGATGCTCACCTGCGACGCGGCGACGAGGTCTTCGTCGTTGACAACCTCTGCGCGGGCCGGCGCGAGAACCTCCCCGACGCAGCCGCCTTCGCCCAACTTGACATCACCGACGAGACGGCGATGCGCAAGCTCTGGAACGATTTCCGCCCTGAAATTGTCAGCCACCACGCCGCACAGATTGACGTCCGCAGATCCCTCGAAGAGCCGGCATTCGACGCCCGCGTCAACGTCCTCGGCAGCCTCAACGTCATCAAGAACTCTGTTGACTACAACACCGACAGGGTCGTATTCGCTTCGACCGGCGGGGCGATATACGGAGAGATGCACCGAGCCCCTCCGACCGAAGACACCCCCGTCCAGCCCATCTCCCTCTACGGCGTCGCCAAGTACTGCGTCGAGCAGTACCTCGCCGCTTACGCCCGAAGCGAGGAGCTTGCCTGTACCATCCTCCGCTATGCCAATGTCTATGGGCCGAGGCAGAGGGCCGATGGCGAGGCGGGCGTCGTGGCGATATTCACCGGCCTCATGCTGGACGGTCAACGCCCCACCATATTCGGCTGCGGAGACAAAACGCGCGACTACGTGTACGTTGCCGATGTCGTCCGCGCCAACATGATGGCTCTCGAGCGCGGCGGCATCGGCCCGTACAACATCGGCACCGGCGTCGAGACGAGCGACCAGCAGGTCTTTGACTCAGTCGCCGCTGCCACGGGCTATGACGGTGAGCCGATCTACGGCGATGAGCGCAAGGGCGAGGTCCATCGCATCGCCATCAACAGCGACAGGGCGAGAGATGAACTCGGGTGGCAGGCGGAGATGGAATTCGCCGACGGCATAGCCCGCACCGTGGACTACCTCCGCAAAGCCACACCAGGAGCTGCGAAATGAGCACACCTGACACAGCAGTGGCGATGGTTCTGGAGAGCTTTGGCGAGCCGCTGGTCCCGAAGGAATTTCCGGTGCCCGACGTCGAGCCGGGGGCCTTGCTGGCGCAGGTCACTGCCGCCGGCATCTGCGGATCGGACCTCGATATCAGCGGCGGCGAGGACCCCCGCATCAAGCTGCCACTCATCATTGGCCATGAGGGCGTCGGCAAGGTCATCGAGACTGGCGGCGAGAAGCGCGACATGTTCGGCGCGCTCCTACAGCCCGGCGACAAGATCGTCTGGCACCGCGGCGTCACCTGCGGCAGGTGCTATTACTGCGCCGTCAAGCGCAACGCGTCGCTCTGCATGTACCGCAAAGTCTATGGCATCACACTCCCATGCGACGAGCCACCGCACTTCAACGGCTGCTACGCCCAGGTGCTCTACGTGCGCCCCGAAAGCGAAATAATCAAACTCCCCGACGACGTGGACGAAGCCATCCTCGTCTCGGCCACATGTTCGGGGGCGACGGCGGCTCACGCCATGGAGCTAGCCGACGTGCAAATCGGCGACACTGTGCTCGTCATCGGCCCCGGCCCTCTGGGTTCTTACGCGGCGGCCTTTGCGATGGAGCGTGGCTGCAGGCAGGTCATCATGTTCGGCACGAAGTACGACATCGAGCGCATGAAGCTGGCCGAGCAGTTCGGCTGCAAGACCATCAACATACATGAAGTCAACCAACAGGAGCGCAAGGAGATGCTGCTGGAGATGACCGACGGCATCGGCCCGGATATCGTCATTGACGCAGCAGGCACACCCCGAACCGTCCCCGAAGCCATCGAGATGGCTGCGCGCGGCGGCACCGTATCAATTGTCGGCGTCGCCGTGCCCCAGGGAGAGACACCCGTGGCGATGTATGAGTCCATAGCGCTGAAGAACCTCCGCATCCAGGGCGTCTGGGTCTCTGACGCCCGCCACATGTACCAGGCCGTTCAGCTTGCCCTCAGCGGCAAGTACCCGTTCGACCAACTCGTCACACACCGCTTCCCGCTGGAGCAAGCCAACGAGGCCCTCGCCACGCTCGAGAGACGCGAGGGCATGAAGGCCGTACTCGAACCGTGAACCCCGTTACCCGTCGTGCAGACTAAGGGAGGAAAGATGAATGGACAGACATGTTGATCTCATCGTCGTGGGCGGCGGGCCGGGAGGGTACGTCTCGGCAATACGCGCCGCCCAGCTCGGTGCCCAAGTCGCCCTCGTCCACAACGACGACCTCGGCGGAACGTGCCTCAACCGGGGGTGCATCCCCTCCAAGACGCTCATCCACTGCGCGACTGTGCTGCAGGACGCAAAGGCCGTGAAAGCCCTTGGGATCCGCTTTGGCGAGCCCGACATAGACTTCGACAAGGTCCGCGCTCACACGAACCGTACGGTCGCTCAGTTGACCAGGGGCGTGATTACTCTCATCGAGGCGAACGGGATCGCCTCCATAGGCGGCCGCGGCCGCCTCGTCGCACCAAACGAGGTCGCCATCGAGACCTACGGCGAGGTCACCGCATCCCTGACTGCGCCGGCGATCATCTGGGCCACCGGGTCACTCCCGACCATCATACCGGTGCCGGGCGCCGACGGGCCGCGCGTAGTCACCAGCGACGAAGGAGTCAGCCTCCCCGGACCGCCCGAGTCACTCGCCATTATCGGTGCCGGCGCACTAGGTGGCGAATTCGCCTACATCTACTCACAGCTCGGCACCAAAGTCCACCTCATCGAAATGATGGACCGCATCCTGCCTACCGAGGAACCCGAGACCAGTGAGGTACTCAACAGTGAGATGAAGAAGCTCGGCATCCGCATTCACACCCAGGGCAAATGCCTGAGCATCGGCGACAGTGGCGATACCAAGGTGCTCGAGTGCAACTTCGCCGGTGAGACTGAGACCCTTGAAGTGGACATGGTCATGATGGCCACCGGGCGTCATTCCAACACCGCCGACATGGGGCTGGAGGATGTCGGTGTTGAGATGGAAGGCGCCAACATCATCGTTGACGACAGCTTCCGCACCAACATTGACGGGCTATTCGCGGTCGGCGATTGCATCCGTGGCCACGGTCTGGCTCATCGGGCCTCGGCGGAGGGCATCGCCGCCGCCGAAATCGCCCTTGGTGAGCGCGACCAAGCCCCTCGCCTCTTCTGTGCTATGGCCACGTTCACGAGGCCGGAAATAGCATCATGCGGGCTGCGAGAGACCGAAGCCATCGAAGCTGGATACAAGGTCAACATCGGCAAGTTCCCCTTCGGCGCACTCGGCAAAGCCGCGACCATGCGCAGACGCACCGGATTCGTCAAGCTCGTTGGTGATGCGGACACCGACAGCATACTCGGCGCCAGCATCGTCGGTGAGAACGCCTCCGGCCTTGTCGCCGAAGTCTGCTTCGCTATCCGTGTCGGTGCGAGCATGACCGACGTGGCCGAGGCATGTCACGTCCACCCGACGCTTGCGGAGGGGATAGGGGAGGCCGCTCTCGACAGCATCGGCCGGGTCATCCACATGCCACCCGACGCATAGGCCACATCCCTCCGCCCCGCACCCAAATAAGAAAGCGCCGGCGCAGCTTGCCGGCGCTTCCTTCCTCCCATTCTTACCTTCCAGCCCGAGGTCCTTACTACTCGGCCAACTCGTCAAGCGCCTTCAGCACGTACTGCATGTACGTGAACGCCGGGCCACCACCCATGCACACGCCGCAGTAGCCCGCCTCGATGATCTCCTCGCGCGTGCAACCCGCCGCCAGGCCCTTCGATATGTGCAGCTCGAGACACGGACGGCACCCCTTCGCCACCGCGATCCCGATGATGATCAGCTCCTTCGTCGGCACATCAAGCGCCGTGTCCGTCAGCAGCGTATTCAGGTAGTTGACGAACGCCCCCTGAAGCTCCGGGGCCTCCTTGTCCAACGTTGTGAATGCCCTCTTCAAGCCACTCAGGTTTACTTCCGTCTCACTGCGTTCCTTCCGTGCCATTCATCTTCCTCCTTGATGGTTATCCACACGCAACAGCCGGCTTTCTGCCGACTGCGCGTGCGCTCAGACCTTCTCATCTGTCCGGCCCTGCAACAGACTGCTGCTACTCTCACCGACCGAACTTGCCCGTCAGTTCCGCCTCGGCGGCTATCTTACCTGCCATCGCCGCGAGAAGTTCCGCCTCAATCATCCTCTTCCAGTATCTGGTTATCAGGCACCGCAACGTCAACATTCCCTACATGAGTCAGCGTGATGCTCTGCTCCATCATCGGATCGGGCCCGCCGGTTTCTCTCAGCCGCTGCTCGACAAATGACGCCAGGTCATCCCGAAAGCCTTGCAGCAGTTCCGGTTTCTCATCGGCGAGGTTGTGCTGTTCCATCGGATCGTTTTGGATGTCATACAGCTCGAACGGCGGCCGCTTGTGCAGCTCATCATAAAGCGATTCGAAAAATTTGTGATGCCGCGTGCGCATCCCGCGTTTCTTCATCCACGCGCATTCCGCGATATAGACGCTGTCTCGCGTCCCCGCGTCCGATCCCGATTCCACCAGCGCCAGCAGGCTTTCGCCCTGCATCTGCGCATCCGCAGCAGCCTGTTCCAGCCCTACTGCATCCAGAATCGTCGGCGCCAGATCCTGGTGTACGGTCATCCCCGCCACGCGCCGCCCCCCGCTGAAAAGCTCCGGATGGTACATGATCAGCGGCACATGCAGGTTCGTCTCATACAGACCGTGGTGATCGAACCACATCTCGTGTTCGTCGAGTTCCTCCCCGTGATCCGACGTCACGATGACCAGCGTATCCTCGCCTCCGCGCATATTCTGCAGATACGTGAACACATGGCTCAGGCACGCGTCGCCGTAGGCGATGGCGGCGTCGTACTGCGCCTTGGGGAACTCCACATCCGTCGTGCCCGGCATCCATTCATTGAAGTAGTACTGGAAGGCGGGGTAGTCGTTCATCATCTCGTGAGCCGAAGTGTATTTCGGGTCGCACTGGTCGCCGCAGTAGAACATCCTGTCAAACGGCGGCGGCGGAAGATATGGAGTATGCGGGTCCCAGTAGTGCAGCCATGCCAGCCACGGCTTCTCCTGACTCTCACACGCGGCCAGCACCTTCAACGCCGCCTCATTGACTGCCTCACCTTTGCGCCACGGCTGTGCAGTATCCCGGCCCCACTCGAAGTGCTCGACCAGCTCAAAGCCCCGGTCGAACCATCGCCCCAGCCCTTCTGCTGCGGCTGTGAAGTAGCCGTTCTCATGCAGGATCTCCGGAAAGAGTCGCACGCCCTCGGCAAGCTCCGTCTTCCCGCCCTGGGTCACGATATGGTGGTCGAAGACATCTCGCCCCGACAGGATCGTGGTGAAGCCTGGATGGGTCGGGATAAAAGGTGCGATGAACTCCTCGAAGAGCACCCCACGGTCGGCGAGACTATCGAGCTGCGGACTGGTAGGCAGGCCATAGCCGTAGCAACTCAGACGGTCGGCCCGCAGTGTATCTATGGCTACGAAGAGAACATTCATTCCACCCTCCCACGACGCTATTGCCTTTGCCTTCTGCCGTTTGTAGGGTCCCGCGTATACGCGGGATACACGCGGGATGCCGCGCCGGCCGTCCGCCTTTTCGAGGGGCTGACGTCTCCCTCGGCCTCCCTACAGCGCCCCCATTCTCACCCGCGTAGGGCGGCCTGACCTGCGCCAAGCGCAGGTCAGGTGAGAACGCGTCGTTCAGCGTTCTCAGCTTCCAGCCCGACTCCCGCCAATCGGGTGGCGTACAATCCGGACCGAGGCCTTGCCCGGGTCCCCTCTCCCCATGCGGACGCTACGCGTCCGCCAGAGGGGAATCAAAGGGGTGAGGAGCCCCTCACCGCTCCGTCCGCCCTTTGGGCCTCCGCGCTT
>JAUWOG010000430.1 GCA_030612305.1 Armatimonadota bacterium
CCTCCGCGCCCTCCTCGTCAGCTGCAACCGCTGCACATAAGCCGCCCGGACCGCCACGGATAACCACCACTTCAGCTTCCCCGGCGACCGGCAGTGCGTCGTACGCTTCTCTCATCATGAGCTACAATCCCCTCCAGCAAGATATCAACCGAGAGGCGGGCTGGAAGCTGAGAACGCGAGGACGGGAGGACGCTGCGCGTCCTCTCGCGTTCTCACCTGACCTGCGCGTGGCGCAGGTCAGGCCGACCTACGCGTTGAGTAGAGTTGCTTCCCACAGGATGCTGCTGCCTCTATAGTTCGCACTCCGCATGCCATATTCCTCCCGACGCTTCGCATCCGGCACTGAAGCCGAAGCCCGCGCGCACGGAGGTAACCCGCCGCCGACAGAGAATACACGCGTAACACACCATGGCTGCAGGCGACCCTTGCCTGCCAAGGAGGATTGTAGGATGAAAGTCGGACTCAGTGCGATCATTACACCGAGGGAATGGTCGTTCGCCGAAACCGTGCAGCAAGCGAAAGCAACAGGCTACGAGGCACTGGAAGTCGTAATCACCGATGAGGGCGATCTCACGCCTGACACGCCGGAAACCGACGTGGAGAAGCTGGCCGGCATCGCCGCCGATGAGGGCATCGAGCTGGTGTCGGTCTGCCCCATGGTCCGCGAGGCTCCCAAGGACATCATGACTGACGATGATAGGCTGCGGGCAGAGAGCATGGACACGATTCGCCGCTGCCTGGATGTCACGCGCGCGCTGGGAGTGGACACGATGCTGCTGACGATGGGGGCGCTCACCGATGACCTCTACTACAACGTGGCCTACGCCAATTCACTGCAGGCGCTGCAGCGGCTGGCTCCCTACGCTGAAGACGCAGGTGTCAGCATCGCCATCGAGTACGTCTGGAACAAGTTCCTGCTCAGCCCGATGGAGTTCGCGCGGTTCTGTGATGAGGTCGCCAGCCCGCGTGTCGGGCTCTTCTTCGACACCGGCAACATGGTCGTCTTCGGCTTCCCTCAGCACTGGGTTCGCATCTGCGGGCCGCACCTGATGCGCGTACACTTCAAGGATTTCCAGCGCCAGGGGTACGAGTGGACGCCGCTGCTGGAGGGTGATGTCAACTTCCCGGCGGTGATGGCCGAGCTGCGTAAGATCGGCTTCGATGGCGCGTTGCTCTCGGAGGTTGCGCCCTCGATTGCCTCCCTTGAGGACACCGCCGCGACAATACGGAAGATAATGGAGATGTAGCGGCTCGCATCCCAACCCAGGCTGCCAGGAATCCAACAGAGGGTGAGCACGCAAGCTCCACCCTCTGTTTCTGTGTGTACCAGTTCCGGCTCAGATGCTCAGTACTCGATGGTGATGATGCGGCGGGCGTTGCCCTCCATGATGGCTGCGCGGTGCTCCTCGTTCATCGGTGTCTCAAGCATCCACGCCACGTGGCCGCCCTCGTGGCCCGCGCTCAGATAGTCAGTCGCGAAGAGTATCTTCGACCAGTTGCGCTCGATGAAGCCCTGGGTGAATTCCGGATCGCGGGTCATGGCGTTGTAGCCGGAGCCGGCGGAGATGTCGGCGTACATGTTTTCATACTCCTGCAGCAGCCGGTCGCCGGCTCCGCCCTCCACTACCGGGCCCTTCGGATAGCCGCACTCGCCATCGTCATCCGCCGAGATAGAGTTCCACCACCGGGGGCCATGGCCGATGAAGTACATGTCAGGGAACTCCTGAAGCATCTTCTCCAGCCTCGGCAGGCCGACCTCATCATAGTTCGAATTCCCCGAGCCGTAGAAAACCAGCGGCAGACTGCGATCAATAGAACCACTAGCCTCGTCATCATTAGTATCTCCATGTTCTTCTGAGCGCAGGCGGCGATACATCCGTAAGTTCGTCTTGCTTCGCCGATTTCCTGCTCGGTTTTCGACACGGATGCCGCCGTGGGTAGTATTGTCGAGGAAGATGACTGGATAGTTGAGGAAAAGGGGCGGGCCACCGGGCTCGCCGCGTACTATTTCGGGTGCTGCGCCGGCTTCTGCCCGGCCATCATCTGGATGTAGCCGGCGAGCCGAGCGCCGTCTCTCAGGCACTCGATCATGACGATGATATGGCCGCGGCCGGAGACCGTCAGGCGGAAGCCGTCGCCGTATCCGTAGGTCGTGTAGCCGCCGATTTCCGCCCACGAGCAGCGCAGTGTCGGCAGCATCGGCCGGTAGATAGTCAGGCCGATGTCGTCGGCCTCGTAGTGCCGCAGGAGGTTGTCGGTCACGTACAGCCATGAGATCGAGCAGATGACCAACTCGGCGAGAAGGTAGCGCCAGCGCGGCCCGGCGAGGATGCCGACAGCACTCAGGTTGCCGGTCGCGCGAGCCGCCACCCAGTAGATCGCGACCAGTGCCGCAGTGAGCAGCGCCAGGAAGAAGTAGGCCTTCCAGTTGGGCCGGAAGACCATCGGTTCTATGAGCGGCGCGGAATCCTTCATGGCTATTGGCGGTCCTCAGACGAGGAATCTGCGGGCGACTTCGCTGTGCAGGAGAAAACCCTTTTCCGGCGTCAGGCGCAGGATACCTCCGGCGTATGCGGCGATGCCCTCGGCGACCATTGCGGCGATGAGCTCGGCGTGCTCTGCGCGCAGGTCTATGCCGCACTGTTCGGAAATGCGGTTGAGGTCGGCGCCGGTGGCGGTGCGGAGAGCAAGCATGACCGTCTCGCCGGCCCGATGCGCGGCGTCGAGTTGCTCCTCGGAGGCGATGACGCTGCGGCCCTCAGCGATTGCGGCACAGTACTTCCCCGGATCGGCGATATTGGTGCTGCGGATGCCGTGGAGGTAGTCGGCGGCTCCGGCTCCGCATCCGAGGTAGGACTCATTGCGCCAGTAGGTGAGGTTGTGGCGGCACTCGCGGCCGGGCAGGGCGAAGTTGGATATCTCATACTGGAGGTAGCCGGCGGCGGCGAGAGTGCGCTGGGCCTGCTCGTAGAACTTGGCATAGGTGGCATCAGGGAGCGGCCGGAGTTGTCCCGAAGCGACCATCTCATGCAGCGGAGTATCGTGCTCGATCATCAGGCCGTAGGCGGAGATGTGGTCGGGGCGGAGGGCGATGATGCCGTCGAGTGTCGCGGCCCAGGAGCCGGCGGTCTGGCCGGGGATGCCGTAGATGATGTCGAGCGAGAGGTTCTCGAAGGCCTCACGGGCGGCGGTGGCAGCGGCCAGGGCCGTGGCGGCATCGTGGCTCCGGCCCAGCAGGCGGAGGTGCTCATCGTCGAGCGACTGGATGCCAAGGCTGAGGCGGTTGAAGCCCGCCCGGCGGAGAGCCGCGAGCTTCTCTGCATCCACCGTGTCGGGATTGGCCTCGCAGGTCACCTCGGCCGAGGCGTCGAGGTCGGCGTTTTCGGCGATGATGGCAAGCAGATGGGCCAGGTCCGCGGGCGAGTAGATGGTGGGCGTCCCGCCGCCGAAGAAGTCAATGAGAGGCCCGTCCACGCTGGGGGTTTCCTCGTCGTCCCAGTAGAGCCGCAGCACGATCGTGCGAGTGCGCTCGCCCAAGCCCAG
>JAUWOG010000667.1 GCA_030612305.1 Armatimonadota bacterium
GGCCAACCCCGACCTGACGAACGTCAATGACTGGAAGGACCGCGTGGGGGATGAAGGCGTCGTGCTGGTCAACTGCATAGACCCGATCTGCATACCCGCCGAGTTCTTCTCACCTGAGGACTTCTGCCTGCTCTGGATGGACGCGCCGGAGGCGATGAAAGAGCTTGTAGATGTCGCGACGGTGCGGATTCTGGAGTCACTTGAGACGGCTTGCAGGGCTGGCTTCGACGCCTTCAGACTCCTCGGCGGCGAATACGCCTCGACGCAACTGGGGCCGAAGGGGTTCAGGGAGCTTGTCGTCGGGCCGGACCGGGAGATATGTGATGTCATGCACGAGTACGGCGCGCTCGCCTACAATCACAACCACGGCCCGCTGATGGACTACCTGGACATGCTCATCGAGATTGACATGGACGCCTGCGACTGCTTCGAGGCTCCGCCGTGGGGCGATACCGACCTGCCGAAGGCCAAGGCGCGGCTCAAGGGCGAGATCTGCATCGTCGGCAACCTCGATGACATGGAGGTCATTGAGAAGCTCGACGAAGAGAGCGTCCGCGAGATAGCGCGGCTGCGCATCGAGGAGGCCGGCCCGGACGGCTTCGTACTCGGCGGCACGGCTTCCGGCATCTACACTGAAAAAGCGGCCCGCAACTTCATCGCTATGGCCGAAGTCAGCGCGGAAATGGCGAACGCCTGAACCTCCCTCGCCAGCCAGTGGTTGCTTGCAGAAGTTCGTATAGGATGATGGCAGTGCCGTTGCCGGTCGCCGTTCGGAGGGGCCGAATGGCGGCGGTTTCGCGAAGCGAAGCCACAGCATCCGGCCCAGCCTTTGCCTTTCGCCGTTGCCGTATGCCGTAATGGAGGGGCCGTGTCGAGGGCCGCGCGTGGAGTTTGCCGCAGGCAAACTCTGGATGCAAGCTGGGCGTTGCCCAGCTTGCGCCGTTGTATCGCGCGGACTGAGGCCGGCCCACGCAGTTACATATGATACGCATTTGTCCCAGCAAGTACTACCCAACTACAGGGAGCCTGAGAAATGACAGACGCGAATGAAGCCGGCGGCAAACTACTCGCCGGAGCGGCACAGGTGGATATTACGCCCAAAGCGGGGACGCAGCTCGCCGGCGCAGTTGGCGCACATCGCCCCGCCAAACTCGTCGCCGAGCCGACCTTCGCCAGGGCACTCATCCTCGAAAGCGGCGGGCGGAAAATAGGCATCGTCGCGCTAGATGTCACCATCGTCACAGCGCCCTATACTGCCCGCATCAGGGAGGCAGCCCAGCGTTTCGGCATCGAACCTGACGCAGTCATGGTTCATGCCACTCAAACACATTCCGCGCCGCCTCTCGGCAAGTTCATGGTGGACGAGGACTTCCCGGAGTTGCCGCCGGAGCTCGAGTGGCTGACCGGAGGCGAAGACGACTACGCCGAATGGGCGCTCCAACGCATCATCGAAGCATTGAACGAGGCTGATGAGAACCTCCAGCCGGTGGAGATAGGCTCCGGCAGCGGCATCGAGGGCCGCATGGCCTTCAACCGCCGCGCAATCAAGCACGATGGCACCATCGGTATGCCCGGGCCGAACGAGTGGGCCGACCCCCTCGGGCCGACCTGGATCCGCTACATCGAGGGCCCCATTGACCCCGAGCTCGGCGTCGTCTGCCTGCGCGGCGCGGACCTCGGCATGGTCGCGATGATGCTCCACTATACCTGCCACCCCGTGCATGTCTTCCCCAGGCCGATAGTGTCACCCGACTGGCCGGGCGCATGGGCCGAAGAGATGAACCAGACCCACGGGGCGCCGTGCGTGCCGCTGGTCCTCCACGGTTGCTGCGGCAATATCAATCCCTGGCCTCCCTATGCCCCGGATTACGTCGAGGACCTCCGGCGCATGGGCGGGGTGCTGGCCGAGACCTCCGCGCCGGTCATCGAGGGCCTCCAGTTCAGCCCCGGGGCGGAGCTGGACTGGCGCGTCAGGCATCTGCAGATACCGATGCGCGAGGGCCCTGCCGATGACCTCAAATGGGCGCAGGAGTACCTCGACCAGAATCCGCTCCCGCCCTGGGAGGACGAACCGGCGGGAAAAATCGCCCGGGACTGGACGCGAGCCGCCGGCCTTGTC
>JAUWOG010000208.1 GCA_030612305.1 Armatimonadota bacterium
CTGGGCCAGCCTTGTGAGCTTTACTCCGCAAAGCTCCCTGCGACAGGCCCCTCCTTTACGACCAACGGCTACGAACTATCGGCTTCCAATTGGAATTACCGCAATTTGCATAACTACAGTGGAAGCCCGACCTACGCGATGAGGAGGCCCCGACGGTTGCGTACGTGGCGTGGCTGTGGGTGGAATGGCGGAAAGAAGGCAGCATGAGCGTAGAATGACTTGGGAGGAATGACCAATGGCTCTGGCACGCGTCGTTACCATCGCTACAATCTGTCTGCTGAACGGACAAGAGTATGAGAACCGGGATTACGTGCTGACGCAACTCGTTCAGTGCCCGCCTCAGGCGCAGCTCATCGTCCTGCCGCACATGCCGTTTCTGTCCTTCGAGACTGCTACGGCGGAGGCCGACCTGAAGCCCTTCGCCGACTTCGCGGGCGAGCGGCAGGCGTATCTGGCGCTGTCCATGACTGAGCAGGACGGCGATGATACGTACTTCACGGCGGTGTTGTTTGACCCTTCAGGCGAAATTGTCGGCCGCTACCGGAAAGCCCATGCACTGGCGGATGATAGCATATCTCTGGGTGATGAGCTGCCAGTGTTTGATACGGCGTTCGGGCGGATAGGGATGACGATCGGCACGGACTTCTACTTCCCGGAAGTCTATGAGGTGCTGCGGATGAAGGGTGCAGAGATCATCACCTGGCACCACTATCCGGAAGGGCTGCGCGATCACTCAGGATGGGAGGCGCTGCTGACGGCTCGCTGCGCGGACAGTCACGTGCATATCGTCGCCGCGATGTATGCGGATGAACACACCTACCTTACGCACAGCTACGCGGGGAAGCGGCAGGGCGCGGCGCTGGGGAGGTCCATGGTACTTAACCGCGTCGGTACTCCCGTCGCAGATACAGGATACGAGGACGGCATCGCGGTGGCGACCGTCAATCTGGACAAGCGGAAGAAGAACTTCGCGCCCCGCTTCCCGCGAACCGAGAACGTCTTTCTCGTCATCAGCCTCGGTGACCGGAAAGCGCTGGCGCCGATTGCAGAGCCCTACAGTCCGCCGACACTGCCGACGTACGAGAAGCGGACGTGCCGCCTGGCGGTGGGACATTTCGACCGGAGCGAGATCTGGCGCGATGGCAAGGTGCCTGAGACGATGCTGCGGACTATAGACATGGCGGCGGCGATTAAGCCGGATCTGCTGCTGCTGTCTGAGCAGTCCTGCAATGCCGCCGATGAGACCACCGGCCGGGTGATGGAGATGGTAGCCGAGAAAGCTGCTGCCATGAATTGCTACATCGCTATCGGGGGGATCGCGAATTACGGTCAGAGCAGCGTGTGCCATGTGTGGGACCGGACGGGGAAGCTGATATACGGCCAGCCGATCTACTGGCCGAAGGGCTTCGAGAAGCTCGAGGTGTTCGACACGGATTTCGGGCGCGTCGGGTCACACACCTGCGGAGACCTGTACACGCAGCTCTTTGATCGGGTGCTGGCGTTGAAGGGTGCCGAGATCATCCTGGATCCGAGCCAGAGGTCAGGGCCTGACGGGCGGTACAATGAGACGATGCTGCGCGCGCGAGCCGTTGACAACGCGGCCTGGGTGGCGTGCGCGCACTGGACGACCTCCGACCCGTCGCTGCGCAGTGTGATCGTTGATCCCTACGGGCAGGTGGTGGCGGCGTCGGGCTTCAACCGCGAGCAGGTCATCTACTATGATATTGACCTGGATGAGAAGCGCGTGTATTACTCCGGCCTGCTGGAGGCGCAGGCCGAACACACCGAGGAGGGCATGGGGGTCTATGCGTTCGGGACCATGCCCGAGCAGCAGACGGGTTGGCGGGAGGCGCTGTTCGCCGCGCGTCGTCCGGAGCTATACGGCATCATCCCGACGGTGAATGAAGTCATCATGCGCTACCGGCCGGAGGAGTAGGACGGCGCGGCGGGTCATTGCGCGTGGTGAGCCAGCCAGGTGCGGAACTTGGTCTCGCCGACGGCGCCGACCTGCCGGGCTACTTCCTTGCCGTCGCGGAAGAGGATTATCGTGGGGATGCCGCGGACTCCCAGCTTCTTAGACTGCGTCTGGTGGGCATCCACGTCCACCGAAGTGAACTTGATGTGTCCGGCGAAGTCACCGGCCAGCTTGTGGTAAGTCGGCTTCATCCTCATGCAGGGGCCACACCACTCGGCCCAGAAGTCCACGACCACGGGCCCCTCGGCCTGGAGTACCTCGCGCTCGAAGGTGGCGTCAGTCACGGCGACGACTGCGTGCTTCTCACCGTGCTCTACCGGCTCACTGGCCTTAGCAAAGGACGGTATCTCCATGCTCAAGGCGACGTGGCCATCGGCGAAGGCGTAGAAATTGCCGCCGTCGTGACGCGGAGGATCGGCTACCGCATCAGCGTTGCCGTGAGCGTTGCGCACACCCAGGTCGGATTCGAAGAAGAGCACTGTCTCGCTGGGCTTCTCGATGTCCGCCATTTTGACGCCGCTGAGAGCGCTGTTCATTGCATAGGCGTACTCGAGGTCTGAGGCGGGGCAGCAGAGGACGTGCACATTCTGGAGGTAGGGCATGACTTCGTCCACCCACTTGTCCGCATCGGGGAACGTGTCTTCGTGGTCCTTTGCGTACATGAATGTTGATATCACTAGCTGCTTCACATTGCTCGTGCATGTCGCCCGGTCAGTCTGGCCGGCGGCCTGCTCAGCCTCGCCGCCGGCCATTTCCTGCAGCGCGTCGAGCATGGCCACAAATGGCGCAGGGAAGTTTGCCATGGTGGCCTCGGTGTCCAGCTTCCACTGGCCGTCCACCTTCTTGAGCACCACCTTCAGTGGCTCAGCCTGGAGCTTGACGGTGGCGGTGTCGCCATCTATCTCCATACTCCCCGGCGTATGAGTGGGGAAAAACATGATGCCGTACACGGCGGTATAGGCAACCACTTCGCTGAACCCTTTGGCGCTGGGAGCAGATCCATCCGGCTTGATGAGCAGCTTCTCGAGTTGCTCCTTCGAGTTCGGCGTCTTGTCCTCCATAGCCATAATGCGAGAGTAGATGGCCCGGACGTCTTTCACAACCTGGTCGGGTGGCTTGGGTGCATCGTCGGCCGGCGATGGCACTGCAAACAGGGCCGCGAGCGTTACTGTTGCGGCGAGCGCAAGCATGGATCTCATGGTTTCGTCCTCCCGTGAATCCGGCTGGAGTGTGAATGGCGTTGTGTTCATTGATCGTTTTGCTGTGATAGAAGTTCAATGCGGGGGCGTCGGAATCCTGCTTGTGGGCCGGCGATCTGGTACTGAATACCGGCCGCAGAAGTGGCAGATGGACGCCGTCGCGACGCGGTCGTGGCAGTCGTCTGTGATGGCGCAACAATGACGGCACATCTGCGCGCAATGCTGCCGGAAGCGGTGCCGTGGGTGGCTTGACTTCGACTGCAACCGTGTGGTAGTATCTTTGTGTAACTGATTTGGGGCAGGTATTGCTGAGGCTGGTGTGAGGTTTCGCGCAGAGGTGTGAATTGGGCGAAGGCGCACGGGGCCAGGAGGCGGTGGGCAGTGTCAGACGCGCATTTGAATATTGTTGTCCTCAGTGGGTTTGCTACACGCGACCCGGTACTCCGACATAAGACCTCCGGACATGTCAAGGCCGAATTCAGCTTTGAGGTGAACCGGCCTTTCTTCAGGGCAACCGGTGATCCCGTCTCCGATCTCTTCCTCGTTGATGCGTGGGAAGATATCGGTGAGTGGGCGATGGACAATATCAAGTCCGGGGACAACCTGATCATCGTAGGGACGCTCAACAAGGAGAGCTACAGCACACGCGGCGGGCGCGAGCACCTCACGATTGTCAAGGCGAAGTACATCGGTCACGTTGATGAAGCCACGTTCGGCGACCGCATAGATACCGAGGCGCTCAAGGGCGATGATTGGGACCACTCGCTGGTGCTGGATATCGTGGACCTTGTCCGCGAGATGCTTGGCGATGCCCCGGCCGAAGCAGACGACGTTGACGAGATGCAGGTATCGTCCTGAGATAGCGCCCGTCCGAACAGGATGAGTTTGGTTCTCACGCAGCCGCAAGCAGGCATTGGCGGCTGCTTTCTTTTTCGTGAGGGGTTCCTGCGCGCGATTGATTGCCGCAGGGAGATGAGGGTGGGACATGCTTAAGGACGATGAATGGTGTTTCGCCTGCGGCCCGAAGAATCCGCACGGCCTCAGGCTGAAGGACTTCCAGTTCGATGGGACATACTACTGGGTGAAGTGGCGGCCATCACGCTCGTATCAGGGGTGGGCCGGTGTCGTGCACGGCGGGATCGTCGCGACCTTGCTTGATGAGGTGATGACGCGGCTGCTGTGGGAGCAGGGGCACACGGTGGCGACTGCCGAGATGTGCGTGAAGTACCATCAGGCCGCTCCGCTCGACAGGGAGCTGACCGCGCGGGCGCGGGTGACGAGCAGCAGGCACCGCCTCCTGCAGACGGCCGCCGAATTGCTGCTACCCGATGGCAGCGTAGTCGCGTCGGCGGAAGCGAAGTTCCTCATTCCGAGAGACGAATAGTGGACGGATTGACATGCTTTTCGACAGCCTGATGCTGCGCTCGGTGGTCAATCAGGTGCAGGATGCTGCATCCGGCAGCCGCGTCATGCGTGTCTTCCAGACCTCCCGCGTCCAGGTTGTAGTAGAGCTTTCGCTCCCCGCGCCCCCCAGCCAGCTCGTGCTGTCGTGCTGCCCGCAGTTCGGCCGCATCCACCTCGATGAGGGCCTCGAGCCGGACCCGACGGTGAGCTATCCGATCGGTGCAGTAGCGCGCCGCTGGCTTCGGTCCGCCGTACTCGTGGGGGTATCGCAGCGCCAGTTCGACCGGGCTGTTCGTCTTGAGTTTGCCAACGCGCGAGCTCTCGGGCCGCAGTCACGCTGCTTCGTGGTACTCGAGGTGATGGGGCGGTACGCGAATCTAATCATGCTCGACGAAGACGGGATGATACTGGAGGCGGTCAAGCACGTGGGTGGGGATGTCAACCGCTACCGGCAGATCGAGCCGGGCCTGGAGTATGTGCCGCCGCCCGGGTTTGACAAGCTCCATCCGGGTGACGCGACGGCAGAGATACTCGCCGGCACCGTCGCGGACGGTGATACAGAAGTAGGCGAATGGTTTCGAGCGGCGCTGCAGGGAGCAAGCGGCCCGTTTCGCGATGAGGCGCTCACACGGGCCGGCATCGCTTCGGCCCAACGAAGCGGGGC
>JAUWOG010000721.1 GCA_030612305.1 Armatimonadota bacterium
GCGCTCCCCGTCCACCCAGAAGAGCATGTGACTCGGCACGCCGCCCTTCGCCGCCTTCTTGATCGCCTCCTGCGCCTTCTTGGGCAGTTCGGTTTGAGTGACTATGCCGCGCAGCTTGCGGTATGGCACGATAGTCTGGGCCTGCTGTTCGCTGCGGGTCAGCGGCGCGTCGGTGGCAGGCTCCGTGACTCCAAGCTCGGCCTCCTGCGCGATGGCCGCGATCCTCCGCGCGACCCGTTCATGCCAGATGCAGGCTGCCACCTCGATGGTACCTCGCGCTCTCGCCATCTCCGCCGCAGCCTTGCCGGCCTCCTTCTCCGAGAGCAGCACCTCGATTGAGTCAAGCGCGGCAACCTGCAGGTTGCGCACGTACTCGAGCTTCTCATACGCCTGCGCCCAGGCCTTGGCGAACTCCTCCGCCTTGTCTTCCTGTTTGCCCTTAGCCTTTTTCGCCTCATCAGGCGGCTTTTTCACGATTGCCCCAATCGCGGATAGTTGCGCGTCGGCGGCATCGCGGAGGAAGCCGTTGGCCCGATCCGTCACGATCTCGGCGAGCTGCAGCGCCTCCGGCAGGCGGGCGTTGGCTACCGCATAGACGAAGCTGCCTGTCAGCGCCGCTACCAGTTTCAGCGACTCGGCGTCCAGCTTGTCCGGCGTGTCGTGGTCCGTGTGGTAGAAAGGGTCCGGCCACTGGATGAAGGCGATGCTGGGGATACCTATGGACGGGTCGGAGATGAAATTGTCATTCCCCCAGAACGGTGTCTGCATCGCTGCGAAGTGCGTTTGGGTGCTCTCCATGTTGCCCCAGGTGTAGAAGGTCGAGCGGAAATGGTCCATCAACTCGACCGTCAGATGATTGATGAAGGAGGGGAGAGCATCGGGCCCCATCTGGTACATGAGGTGGCTCCCGCAGAGGGCCTGGTCTTCGCCGACCATGTCCACATTGACGGCGGCGATGACGCGCTCGGTGGCCTCCGGTTGGTCGTAGGTGAGCGCCTGAAGAGACGCGAACTCATGCACCAGCCAGATGCGGATCGTCCGATAGGGCCGCTTCAGCTTGCCGGCCTTGATGAGCGCATTGATCGCCCGGACGACCTCCAGGCAGACCGCCGCGCCGGAAGCATTGTCATTGACGCCCGGCTCGTAGAGGTGCGCGACGATAGCCACTTCCTGATCCGTCCGAAAGCCCTTGATGGAGGCGCTGACCATCTCGTGGTCGCCGTCGTAGCACTCGGCGTCAACAAACGCCCGCACGAGCACCGCTTTCTTCTTCTTTTTCTGCGCGGCTACGAGTTCCCGCAGTTGCTTGCCCTGGCGCGGCGACAGGATGAATGCAAACAGTTTCCCCTCCGGCCGCATGGTCAGCCACAGATGCGCATCCGGCAGGTCCATCGGCGTCGGACGTGCGACTGGATTCGTGGCCATGCAATCGCTGAGGAGACCGATGGCCCCATGTTTGGCGGCCAGCTCATGCACCGCCGCGGGGGCGTGATTCGTCAGCATGATCTTGCCCTTGACATCGGTGCGCTTGTAGTCGGCTTCCTTCGTCCCGCCGTCGAGGATGACGAGCTCCGCCTCGACGCCCTCCGGGGGCGTGGGAGTGCTGCCGCGCGCCAGCACCCAGGGGTTGTCGCGGTATGACAGCAGCCGCTCCGCACTTGCCTCCGGCTCGACGATATGCAGTTCGGCATCCCGTCCATCCCAGGCCCGCTGCAGACTGTAAGCGCCGTATTTCGCCTTGGCGGTGGCCGGGAACGTGATGATTTCAGCTTCGCTTGCTCTCGCGCTCTTCAGCTTCTCCTGACA
>JAUWOG010000562.1 GCA_030612305.1 Armatimonadota bacterium
TCAACCATGACCATCCCGCCAATGCCCAGATCGTCACAGACCGCCAGCAGGTGCAAGATGTCCCCATCGCCGAGAAACGCCTCCGGGATCGTCACCGCATCGGCCAGCGAAAGCCGCGACTCGTAGAGCTGGTATTCGTCAATCACGTAGTCGAAGCGGACGACCGGCAGCGGCATGTAGCTGCGCGCGCGGCGGCAATGGATGCGGTCGCCGTCGTGGGCGGTGCTGTCGGTGCAGACCGCAATCGCCACACATCCGGCGGCGGAGTACTCCTGGCCCCAGATGCGCGGGTCGAAGAGGTCGGCGAGGAGATGCTCCGGCGGTCGGATCTCGCCGATGATGCCGACCTCGTCGCCGCGAATCGTGTAGAGGTTGCGCGCCGGCTCCTCCAGCCGACTGATGCGCTCCGTGAGTTCGGCCACCGGGATGTCGCGCCGCAGTCCGTTGATTTCCCTCTGCTTCGCCATGAGAAGTTCGCTCGGGTTCACCGTTCGTCACCATCGAAACTGTGGGAATCTCTGCTATGCCCCACCGGATTTCATCCTCAGTATCCGCGCCGGGTTGCCCGCAACTACCGCCCCCGCCGGGACGTCCTTCGTCACCACCGAACACGCCCCGACGCCGGCTCTCTTCCCTATCGTCACGCCGGGCAGGATCGTCGCATTGCAGCCGATATAAGCGCCCTGCTCGATGACGATGTCCATGTTCGAGGAGTCGCTCTTCGGCCCGTGCGCCACGAGTGTCACGCGGAATGAGATAGTCACACTCTCGGCGATATGGACGCGGTGAGTGTAAAGGTCTTCGAGCCAGCCGTCCATGCCGATGAAGCTGCCCTTGCCGATTTCCATGCCTGCGAGGCGCAGCAGAAACATCCGCAGGCCGGTATTGATATGCGGCAGGCCCATCGCCCATTTGTTGATGAGCAGCGAGCGCAGCCACTGCCAGCGGTAAAGCTGCTTGTTGCTCATCCCCTCCCTCGCGTGCCAGAACGCCATGAATCATTCCTCCGCAAGCGTCGCTCCAGTCGCAGCATCTTATTGCCTGCAACGCTGGCATTATATGAGAAGGCGATTGCTTGAGCAAGGAGCGGGGGCGCACATGCCGGTGCGTAATGGAACAGAGGTTATGGGGGAAGTGTTGTAGAATAGTGATGGAGCAGAGCTGGCGGGCGGGCTGGAAACATTGCCGCACCGACAGGGGGTCGTCTCATGCGCAGAGCCGCGACGGTGGTCTCACTGTTTGCCCTGCTCGTCTGGACGCGAGCCGCCCTGAGCGACGGGATGTTCATGCCGGCGAAGCTGAGCCCCCGTGTCGCCGGACAGACTGGTGTGGCCTCCACTGCGCAGAAGGCCGTCATCATTGACATGCTGCAGGGCGAGGAGATCCTCCTCCTCCAGACCACCTACCAAGGCCCGGCGGATGACTTCGCCTGGGTTATCCCGGTCCCCGGCTTGCCCGGCAAGAACGATGTCTTCTCTGCCTCGCCGGAGTTCCTCGACGTCGTCTTCGGCCAGACGACGCCCCGCATCCGCACTGAAATGGATGATCCTGTGCCCTCCGTGTCCTTCGCGGGCGGGCCCGACTTCGCGAGTAGTTTGCGGGCGACGGCCGGGTTTGTTGGACACCAGCCTGAGGTATTCGTTCATCAGCGCATGCAGGTGGGCATGTACGACGCGGCGGTGCTGTCAGCGACTGGCGCGGGCGTGCTGACCCGCTGGCTCCTTGAGAACGACTTCCAGGTGCCGCAAAACGCCACCGAGCTACTGGCCACGTATGTCGAGAAAAGCTGGTATTTCGTCGCGTTGCGCATCATGCCCGAAGAGATAGCCCGGTCCGCTGTGGCCGAAGATGTGGACCCGATAGGCATCCGCTTCAAGACCGACCGGCTGGTATTCCCGCTCACCATATCCCGCGCCAGCTCCCGCGAGGAGACCGAAATCCTGCTCGTCATCATGGCAGACGGAGCGGTCCGGTGCGACCAGCTTCCCTCCGTCAGCCTGCCTCTGGGGCAGACCTTCGACCCGGGCGAGAGCTATGCCACGATCCGGCGCGCGGCCCTCCAGACCAGAGGCCCCGGCGTCATCGTCGAGTACACCGGCGGGCAGCCTATGCCGTACCGGGACATGGATTTCGTCCGCGACCTGCGCAGGCCTCTGCACGAGAGAGGGCTCACGGCATTACAGGGCACGCGGCTGTGGACTGTTCTCGACAACCGCCAGATGGAGGACCTCACCTTCAGCCCCATTCAAGCCGAGCCAGCGGCCGTGGAGGTCACGCGCTACGCGTTGGTGAGGCGGGGATGGAGCACGTGGCTGCTGCACAGCACCCCCGGCGTCATCCTGTTGCTGGCCTGCTTTGGTGCGCTGCTCTTTCTGCTGATGTCAGTGGTTGACATCGGTCAGGCGGCCTTCACGCCCAAGCGGACGCGGATAATCCTGTGGACCGCATTGTCGTTTATGGTGCTGAACTGGCTCATCTGTCCGATTGGCTTCGTGGTCATCCCTTTCATGCTGCTGGGATTTGCGGCAGAGGCTCGGGCGACACAGAAGCCCGGCGCGCCCATGTCCACAACAACAAGGCCGCTTCTCGCCGCCGACATCCGCTGGCTCCTGAGCACGCTGGGGTTCTTCATCATCGGGCTCACTACCGTCGCCTGCTTCCTCGCGCCCGGCTCCTTTTTTGAGGACGACTACCTGGGCAGACGGATCGCCGTGCTGCTCACCGGACAGATGGCAGCCATACCGGCCCTCATAGTGATAGCCGCGCTGGTGGCATGGGTCTGGCAGGTGTGCATCGCGCTGCGTCCGGCGCTG
>JAUWOG010000532.1 GCA_030612305.1 Armatimonadota bacterium
CTTCCAGTTCATCGAGGCGTACCTGGGACGCGGACGCGTCATCGCCAAGGGCATCGCCAATGTCAACAGGCGCTCGTGGACCGTGCAGGTGGCGTTGCGACTCACGGCTACGAACGGCCGGCTGGATGCCAAGGTGGACGAGCTGTGGATCGGCAGCATTCGCGCCCCGCAGCGGGCGAAGGACAAGCTCCAGGAGCAGATGAGCCGGGAAATGGCGAAACAGACCCCGTCCAAAGTAGGCATTTACGTGGAGACGATCAGTGTTGAGCCGGGACGCGCGAATGTCACCGGCTACACACTCGGCCGCTAGGGTTGCGCGATTGACTACAGATGATAGGGCAGACAATACCGAGCATTACTTCTCCGAGCAGCCGCAGGTGCCGTCGGCTCCGGTGCTGGTGCGTGCGACCGTGCGCGAGATGAAGCTGCGGCTGTGGACCGACCGGGGTGTGTTCTCGCGCGGCAAGGTGGACGCAGGCTCGACGCTGCTGGCTGAGACGTTCGAGATAGCCCCGGGCCACCGGGTCCTGGACTGGGGCGCAGGCTATGGCGTGCTCGGCATCGTGGCGGCGTTGCTGGAGCCCTCGTGTGCGGTGACGATGGTCGAAGAGAACCAGCGGGCCGCGGAACTGGCCCGGCGCAATCTGGCTGAGAATGCCGTGCACAATGCAACGGTGCGGGCCGGGGCGGCACCCGAGGTGCTCGGCGATGAGCGGTTCGATACGATCGTCTGCAACCCGCCGGTGAGTCGCGGACGAGCCCTCGTCGAGGCAATGATGGCGGACGCACACGCGCGTCTCACTGACGGTGGCTGCCTGTGGCTCGTGATACATACGAGACGCGGCGCCAAGAGATATCTGAAGTACATGCAGACGCTCTTCGAGAATCCTGAGGCTGTCAAAATGAAGGGCGGGTATCGCGTCCTGGCCGGCTGGAAGTAGCGCCGGGCGGAATCACCAACAAGGAGCGAGATGGATGAATTCACGGGAGAGAATTGATGCTGCGCTGGCGCACAAGGAAGCAGACCGTATCGCGATTCAGGATGCGCCGTGGTCAACAGCAATCGAACGCTGGCATAAGGAAGGACTGCCTGAGGGCATTTCGCCGGGGGAGTATTTCGGCTACGAACTGCGCGGGGCCGGGGCTGATCTGACGTTCCGGTTCGAGCCCGAGGTCATCGAGGAGACCGAGGAGTACATCATAGACCGCAACTCAAACGGAGCCATCCGCAAGAACTGGCGGCACATGATGTCCACTCCGGAGTGCCTGGATTTCACCATCACCGACCGCGCCAGTTGGGACACACACAAGCACCGCCTCGAAGTCACGAAGCAGCACATCAACTGGGACGCCCTCGAGGGCTTCAACCAGAGCAGGGAAGCCGGCTACTGGTGCTCTTTCAACGCGGCGATGGGCTACGACAAGACCCAGGGCATTGTCGGCTCCGAGAACCTGCTCATGTCAATGATTACGGACCCGGACTGGGTGCTTGAGATGTTCATGACCAGCGCCGAGATGATCTGCTCGGCGGCACAGATAATGATTGACGGCGGCTTCGAGTTCGACGGAGCGTTCTTCTATGACGACATGGGCTATCGCAACACGGGGCTGTTCTCGCCTGACATGTACCGGCGGCTGCTGATGCCGGCTCATGCGCGGGCGTGCAGCTTCTTCCATGACCTCGGCCTGAAGGTAATCCTGCACACCTGCGGCTGCGTGAACGAAATCGTGCCCGACATTATCGAGGCCGGCGTGGACTGCCTCCAGCCGCTGGAAGTGAAGGCCGGCATGGACGTAGTCGAGCTCAAGCGCGAGTACGGCAAGGACCTTGCCTTCATGGGCGGGATTGATGTGCGCAACTGGGCGCTGGAGGACCCGGCGCCGACGGAGGAGGAGCTACGGACCAAGATTCCGGTGGCTATGGAGGGGGGCGGCTACATCTTCCACTCGGACCACTCGGTGCCGGACAATGTGAGCTTCCAGCGCTACGAGCGGGTCATCGAGATCGTGCGGGAACTGGGGAAATACTGAGCGGGACGAGGGCCTGATGCTACGGGCTTGGCCCGGCTGCGGCTGGTTTGACACTCCCGCCTCGGTATTGATATAATGCGGTGTAGTTTGAGGTTGCCCGGTCTGCACCGCGCAACGGCAGATGCAGTTGGCGATGGACATAATTTGCTGAATTGATGGCAGACAGGATAACAGCACACATCACACCAGATGGTGAGGCAATCGAACAGTGTACCTGAAGCAGCTTGCCATGCGTGGCTTCAAGAGCTTTGCGGACGCCACGGAGTTGGATTTCGGGCCCGGGACGGCTGCAATAGTCGGGCCCAATGGCGTGGGCAAGAGCAACATCAGCGACGCGGTACTGTGGGTGCTCGGCGAGCAGAGCCAGCGCACGTTGCGCACGGAGAACTCGCAGGATATCATCTTCACCGGCACCGATGCACGCCGGCCCCTCTCGATGGCCGAGGTCTCCCTGATATTCGACAACAGCGACGGGCGTCTGCCCGTGGATTTCTCCGAGGTGAACATCTCCCGACGTCTCTTCCGCACCGGCGAGAGCCAATACCTGATCAACAAGTCCGTTGTGCGCCTGCGTGATGTGCGCGACCTGCTGCTGGGAACCGGCGTCGGGCCGGATGCCTACTCCGTCATCGGCCAGGGCGAGATTGACGCCATTCTCAGCATCCGGGCGGAGGACCGCCGAGAGCTGCTTGAGGAGGTCGCCGGAATCCGCAAGTACCGCATCCGCCGCGACGACGCCACCCGCAAGCTCGAGCGCACCGAAACCAATCTCACCCGCATCTCCGACATCGTCTATGAACTGAGCAATCAGAGTGCGCCCCTTGAGCGCGAGGCGGAACTGGCACGCAGGTACAAGGAATTCGACGAGCACCTGCGGACGCTGGACCTCCAACTCCTCTCGCGC
>JAUWOG010000560.1 GCA_030612305.1 Armatimonadota bacterium
GCACTCGTCCACGAGCTGGCGGTCGCTGGGGATGTCGAACAGATATCCCAGCACCATCATTTTGATCATGACGACGGGGTCAATGGAGGGGCGGCCTGTTTCTGCGAAATAGCCGGCGGCCATGTCTCCGAGCGGCTCGAAGTCGACCAATTCCAGGATGCTGCGCAACAGGCGTGCGGCGCGCGTCTGGAGGGCTGGCGGCGGTGGATTGTCGAAGGCGAACTGCGTGGGCGACCTCTTGCCTCTCATCATTTCCTCCTGGACAACTGCGGCGAGCGATGCTGCGAGTCTAAGATTCGCCATCCGCAACGGAATTACTCCTTTTTTGAACATAACCCCTGTGCCGCGCCGGCCGGTTGCCGTTGTCGTATGCGGGCCGTCTGCCGTTGTCCAAGGGGTGCCCAACTTCCCGAAACGCTGAAGCCGAGTCTTCCCACAGCGAGAAGCTGAGTAGTCACCGCAAGTCACATGCAACACTACAGTTATTTCCTGGCGAGGAAATGCGTCGTTACAGTCCTACAACAAACAACATCCTTGCCTGTTCCCGCGTGTACGCGGGACCGTTCATCTGTGGCCTTCGCCGTTTTGCCGTAGCCGTTTGCAGGGCGCGCCGGCCGTTATATGAATGATACGAGGCAGCACCATGCGACACAACAAGCCCGACAACTCGCCTCCGGACGATGACAATTGCCTCACCCGCCGCGATTTCCTCAAGAGCGCGGCACTGGCTTCGGCCGGCATCATTTCCTCCGCCGCCGGTCTCGGTGCCTTTCCCGCACCCGCGCAGGCTGGCACCGACCCCGGTGTCCGCGAGGCCCGCTACTACGAAGCCCTCGGCGGCGGCCGCGTCAGGTGTACGCTCTGTCCCTGGAGATGTGTCACTTCCGACGGCCAGCGCGGGGCCTGCCGCGTCCGCGAGAACCGTGGCGGCAAGTACTACACCCTCGTCTATGGCGAGGCCGCCGCCATGCACGTTGACCCCATCGAGAAGAAGCCGCTCTACCATTTCAAGCCCGGCTCACGAGTTCTATCCATTGGAACTGCCGGCTGCAACCTCCGCTGCAAGGACTGCCAGAACTGGGAAATCTCCCAGCGCACCCCCGAGGAGCTGCGCGCCGAGCGGCGCCTCACCGCTGCCTCCCCTCAGCAACTCGTCTCGAAGGCCAGAGCCAACAACATACCGGTCATCGCATACACCTACAACGAGCCCATCGTCTTCTACGAGTACATGTATGACACCGCGGTATTGGCGCGCCGGAGCGGCATCAAGTCGGTCATGATCTCCTCCGGTGGTATCAACCGCGAGCCGATGCTATCCCTCGCGCCCTATCTCGACGCAGTGAAGATTGATCTCAAGGGCTTCTCCGAGGATTTCTACCGCGAGTACACTTCCGGCCAATTGGCCCCCATCAAGGAGACCATCAAGCGCCTCATCGCTCTCGGCAAGTGGCTTGAAATCGTCTATCTCGTCGTCCCCACGGTCAATGACGCGAAGGACACTATTGCGGCGATGTCGGAGTGGTTGCTGAAGGTCGGCGGGCCCTCGCTCCCGCTGCATTTCTCGCGTTTCTTCCCCGCCTACCGGCTGAAGAACTTGCCGGCGACCCCCATCGAGACCCTCCGCGGCTGCCGCGACATTGCCCGCGCTGCCGGCCTCCATCATGTCTATGTCGGCAATATCCGCAGCGTTTCTCTCTCCTCCACATACTGCCCGAAGTGCGGCAAGATCGTGGTGAAGCGCGACGGCTACCGCGTCCTTGCATACGACCTCAAGCCGAATGGTGCCTGTCGCTTCTGCGGCACGATCATCCCCGGCCTCTGGTAATCCCCGCCTCCGTTGCATCTTGCCGTTGCTGTGTGTTATATGCCGTTGGAGGACAGGCTTCATGAGCACGCGCAGCGTGCTCCGGAGATGGGGAATTAAAGGGGTGAGGGACCTCTGGCGTCGCGCGTGGAGTTCTCAAAGGGAACTCCTGAAGGGAAGCATAGCTTCCGGCGATGAGGCTGGTTTGCGGTTCCCCGCCGTTCTCGCCTACAGCTCCCTCTTATCTACCACCGCCGAGGTCTTCTCGCCCAGCGGCGCCAGCGTGCTCGGCTCCACGAATTTCACTCTCACTGCGACGCCCAGACGTCTGCGCAGCAGCTCCTCCGCCTCATGCCGTTGCCTGTCGAGTTCCGAAAGGCGCCCTCCCGCCGGCGGACGGCTCAGCTCTATCTGCACCTCCATCGTATCCTCGCCGCCATCCCGGTCCAGAAGCACCTGCATCCGAGGCCCGGCGACGCCCTCCATCGTCTCGACGATCGCCTGGATATCGCCGGGGAAGATCTTCATCCCCTGGATGACGATGACGTCATCGGTGCGCCGCAGCACCCGCGACATCCGCGCATGAGTGCGCCCGCATGTGCACACCTCACGCGTCAGCGAGGTGATATCCCCGGTCCGGTACCGCAGCAGCGGGAACGCCTCCTTGTGGATCGCCGTCAGCACCAGTTCCCCTTCCTGCCCTTCGTCCAGCCGTTCCCCCGTATCCGGGTCAACGACCTCGGGGATGAAGTGATCTTCTGCGATATGCAGCCCGCACTTATGCTCGCACTCGCCCGCCACACCGGGGCCGCCGAGTTCCGCCAGCCCGTAGATATCCAGCGCCACAATCAGCAACTCATCCTCGATGATGTGCCGCGTCCGCTCGGTCCATTGCTCCCCGCCGAAGAGACCCACACGCACTGACAGCGACTGCGCGCTAATGTCCGAAGCCGCTATCGTCTCGGCAATCTGCCGCGCGTAGCTTGGCGTCCCCACCAGCACGGTCGTCCGGAAATCC
>JAUWOG010000222.1 GCA_030612305.1 Armatimonadota bacterium
ATAGGTGTTACTATTGAATTTTGGAAGAAGAAAAGAGGTTATTGAAAACCAAGTTACACTAAGAGATCTCTTGAAAGAAGTGATCTTATTTGGGTTTTTCTATTTAATATTTGCTGTAATAATCTCTTTAATTTTTTATCTCATCTTTGGACTTGAATGGTTTCTTACATATTCCTTCTTTTATATCTTGTTTATATTATATCCTTTAGTGTTAGGTGTATTTTTTCTTTGGATAATTTTCATTAGAAAAAAAGAAATCAAGGAATTTATTTCTCTCAAGGTAAGAATACCAGACAAAGGTCATAGATGGATCTATTCAATAATATTCATTTTAATACTTATAATAATAATCACACATGTAATTTTACTCTGGTTGGGTATAATATATTTAAATCCTATAATGGCTGATCTCTGGCTTTATTTAATACCTTCAGTGATATTTGGACCAATAATTGAACTCGAGAGCTTCATGATGGCGCAGAGGGCAGCGGAGGTGATTCAACAGCACCACGAGTCGTGGGACGGCAGCGGGTATCCGCTGGGGCTGCGCGGCGAAGAGATCTTCCCGGAAGCGCGTGTACTCCACGTGTGCGACGTGTATGATGCGCTGGTCAATGACCGGCCGTACCGAAAAGCGTATTCGCACCAGGATGCACTCGACATCATTCGCGCAGGGATGAAGACAGAATACGATCCCGACGCCGCCGCAGTGCTGCTGGAGGTATCGGAGCAACTGAAACGGGCTGCCTGACAAACGCTCTTCGCTGTGAGCAGGCATTGGGGGCAGATTCGGTGGATGGAACTGGAGTGGAGAGGATGCCGGGACGCAGGCGTGCTGACGCCTCACATGGGAGGCTGTTTCTCGTTGGCTTCGCGCTGGTGACGATCGTGTCGCTGTGGCTCACGAGCGCGCAGATGAGCCGGGCTCTGGCTCCCGCCACTGAAGAGACGCGCCAGACGATCTGCACGTCATTGTCTCTGCTGGCCGGCTCGCTTGCGTTTCTGCTGGGTGTCGGCGGGTGGCTGTTGCTGCGAAACGAGCGGTTGCTGTCTGCATCTGAAGCCTGGCACCGAAGTCTGGTGGCTCAAGCTCTGGTCGGGATGTTCGTGTGTGAGGATGGCAGGTTCCGTTTTGTGAACCGCAGGATTGCCGAAATACTCGGCTATCAGCCGGAAGAGCTGCTCGGGGAGCAGTTACTGACCGTGATTCATCCTGACCATCGGCAGCTAGCTGCGCGGATGGTTGAGAGGTGTGAAGCCGGCGAGGGATCACCGACTAGCCAGGAGCTCAAGTTCATCACCAAGAGGGGGGAGTTGGGTTGGGTAGATCTGTCGCTCAGCGTAATGCCTGAGGATCCGGAGAAATGCGTGATGGTGAATGCAGTGGACATCACCGAACGCAAGCGTGCCGGGGAGAGACTCCGGCAACGTCTGGCAGTCGAGGAGGCCGTGGCGGAGACATCCAATGACCTGCTGTGTCCGGAGGGGGCCGACCTTCACAAGGTTCTCCAGAGGCTTGGCGAGGCGATGGAGGTCAGCCGCGCTCACATCTTTCTGTTGCGCGACGGTGGCACCCGCGTGGACAACACCCACGAGTGGTGTGCGAGGGGTGTGTCCCCACAGAAGCGCAATCGCCAGGACCTGGACACCTCCCTGCTCCCGTGGCTGATGGACATGCTGGCGAGGGGCGAGAACATCATCATACCGGATGTTGAGGCTCTGCCCGACGGAGCCGCGGCCGAGAGGGATCTGTTCCGTCAACACAACGTCCGGTCACTCATCCGCGTTCCGATCTGTTCTACGGGGGAGGAAGTGATCGGGTTCATAGGCTTCGATGACGCCCACGGATGCCGGGATTGGCACGCTGAGGACGTGCAGGCACTCCGTCTGGTTGCAGAAATCCTCGGCAGTCACTGGGACAGGGAGCGCGCAGAGGCGGCGCTACTGGAGCAGAAGGAAATGCTCCAGGCCGTAACGACACTGTCCGCTGACACGACCTTCGTCATGGACGAGGACGGGCGCTATGTGGAGGCGTTCAGCCATACTCAGACGGCGATGGGGGCGCCGGTGCATCAGGTAATCGGTCGGCTCATGGACGAAGTCCTCCCCGAGGACCTGGCCCACCGGCTACTGGCGACGATTCGAAAGACAATTGAGACCAACGCGCGGCAGAGCACTGACTACCAGCTCACTGTCGAGGCGCAGGAAAGATGGTTCGAGGGGCGCACAGCAGTAATGTCCGCAGCAACCGGTGAGAAGGCCCTCGTCATATTGACGTGCCGCGATATTACGCTGCAGAAGCAGGCCGAGGGCTACCTCCAGCTCTCCGAGCGGAAGTTCCGGGCCTTCACGGAGCAGTCACTGCATCCCGTGTGGGTCGTTCAGGGCCAGGAAATCGCCTACTGCAATTACGCGATGTCCATACAGTTGGGGCTGGATTCGACGGATGATGCAATAGGCACAGACCTTCAGGACGTCGTGTGTGAAGAGATGTGGCCGGGGATTGCAGAGAAGCTGTCCTCCCTGACAGCAGGCGAGAGCGAAGCTCAACGGATGCTCATCAAGTTCAGCGCGCTGCCGGGGCGGGAGCTGTGGCACGATGTCCAGTTCGCGCGGATAGAGTACGAAGGAGGGCCCGCAGTGCTCGCCACGAGTCAGGACATCACCGAGATCAAGACACTGATGGAGGAGCTCAATGCGGAGCGGCTGCACGACAGCCTCACCGGACTGTACAACCGGCGCTACTTCAACGATGTCGTGGTGCGTGAGATGCAGCACTCGGACCGCTATGGTGTCCCCATGTCGCTACTGATGCTGGACATAGACAGCTTCAAATCAGTCAACGACACGCACGGCCATCTCGTAGGGGACGATGTCCTCCAGGCAGTCGCCGAAGTGCTGCAGAAGTACATCCGTGGTGCGGACATACCAATACGCTTCGGCGGCGACGAGTTCCTCGTCGTCATGCACAACGCCACCGCAGCGGCTGCCGAGGCGACTGCGCTACGCCTGGCCAACGGTCTCATTGAGTACCTGCAGGAGCGCTCCGCTGCAGGCGAACTCCCGGACGACGTTCACACACTCGTATGGATCAGCGGAGGTGCGGCCACGTATGAGCCGGGCTCCGGCCAAAGCCTCGATGACGTTCTCTTCCGTGCGGATGAGAGGATGTATGCGCACAAGAAAGAGAACAAGCGACGGCGGGCTCGCAGCGAAAAGCTGCCAACCGAACAGCATCGGACAGGGTGAGTGGCCAAACCCAGCATGGGCGGCTGTGAACGTGCGAGGAATGCCATGCACTGGCGGCGCGGAGACAGCTACGGGGCTTCCTGCAGATTGACCAGCACCATCTCGAGGACCTGCGCGCAGTAGTCGCAGCGATGGCAGCGGCGGTCGCAGGAGCTCGTGCGCGCGAACCAGTCGGCAGGGAAGCGGCTGTTGTCTATGACGCAGGGCGCAAGAGCCGGCCCGAAGCCCGGCTCGCACAAATCCAGCAGATTGCCGTAGAAGCTGCCACGCGCGTAGGCGTCAATGACAAGGCGCGGTCGCGCGTGCATTCGCGTGGCCAGCTTCACGACCCTGCACAGACCCTCGTAGTGGCGGATGTCTTCCGGCCGAATCCACGTGTTCTGCAGGATAGACACCCAATTGGCGCGGTCCTGCAGGAAGCGCCAGCAGGTGTGTGCCTCCCACTCGGTGACGTTGAGCGTCTCGTCTATCTCCGCCTCATGTGCGACCATGTTGTCATGGAACGTCTGGCCCGAGCAGAACGCGAGGCAGCCACTGTTCGCCAGGATGACGAGGCTCTTGTCGTTGTCATCCGCCCATGACTTCAGCTCATCCAGGTACTCCAGATTCCGCTGGTTGTCGCGCTGGACGTGGTAGCTGTCGAAGATGTCGGCAAGGTACTCCATCCCCTTGACGGTGCCGATGCGCATGTTGACGGAGGCCCGCGTCTCGACCTCAGGGTGGTGCTGCTTCACGGAGTGGGCGACGAAGGGTGAAGTAGTGGTGACGATGTCAACTCCACCGACGGCTTCGCCGAGGTAGTCGAGGACCGAGCGGACCTGGTTCTCAAGCCAGCGGCTGATTGCGCGGCCACCATAGCAATTCGCGTTGAACAGCAGGTCGAGACGGAGACCCATTTCGCGAAAAGCCGCCAGGTCGCCGACCAGTTGCTGCTGCGCGGTCCAGTCGGTATAGCCGCACCGGGTTGCCAGAGCGGCCCGTCCGGAGGCCATGTCAGCCCACGGGAAATAGACCTCGCCGACCGCCTCCCGGTAGTCGGCGATAATCTCTACGAGGGGCTCATCTTCGGCGTCGGGAAGCTGGTAGCCAACAGCGAATTGCATGGGTGAGTCTCCTGAGGTCTCATGCAACTAGTGCCTTGTCAGTCGTGAAGCTTTGGATAAAGGTGCTTGAGCTTGCCACTGGCATACTGGCCCGCATCATTCATGGAATGGGTGGCTCGGCCTGAGCTTTCGGTCTCATCGAAAGCTCAGGTGATAGCGCGATTTATCGCGCTATCAGCTTCCAGCCCGAGTCTTTCGCCGCCATCATCAAACTCAAAGCACCACGCCTGACAGAGCAACTAGGAGCAGACACAGACAGACGCGTGCCGGGGCGCTATTCACTCGCCGGCATCTCGGTTTCAGGTTCCTGTGACCAGTCCACCTTCCAGAGCTTCTTGTGCCGGAACGGCGTCTGGAACTTGTTCCCGATGACGCCGCGCTCCTCAAGATGGATCATGCAGGCGCGAATGCAGCCCTTTGCGCCACCTATCGCCTCGCCGTATTCGTATATGTTCTGCGGCTTCTGATAGAACGGCGAGACGGGGCCGGGCTTGATGTCATCACGCCCTTGCGCAGTCATATACTCCCCGGTCTCCCCCTCGTCCGCATAGACGCCGCCACGGAAATAGATACCGCAGCGCTTGCAGTCGAGGTCATTCCACTCAAGTTCGTGCCCGGCGACGGTTACCTTGACCGTCTTGTCAGGACTGATGGCGTCGCCGGGACATTCGGCCACGCATTTCATGCACCGGTCGCACAATGGCGGCCCCTCGTAGATCGGATCAGGTTCCAGCTCGGCCTCGGTAAGCATGACGGCGAGACGCTGCCGGGGGCCGAATTGCGGGGT
>JAUWOG010000140.1 GCA_030612305.1 Armatimonadota bacterium
GCCCCGAAGAACCACCCGCCGTACAATACCGCCGAGTTCTACGAGCGGCACCCGCACTGGTCGGAAATGGGCAAGGATGTCTATGACCACCAGCAGGCCCTCGACGTGCTGACGGCCCTCGACGAAGTTGACGCGGACAACATCGGCTGCCTCGGTCACTCCCTGGGCGGATATGGGAGGGTGTTCATCGCGGCGGTGGATGAGCGCATCCAGGCCGCAGTCTCAAGCTGCGGCATCACCACCTGGCAGTGCGAGCCGCTGCGGGGTAACTGGTCGCGGATACCGCCGGGCCGCTACAAGCATTTCCAGAAGCTCCTGGATTACTTCATCAGCGGGCGGCCGATACCGGTGGACATTCCGGAGGTCATGGCAGCGATTGCGCCGAGGGCCTTCCTGAACCTCTCGGCGGTCGGGAATGACTCCTGCTTCGCGATATTCGAGCCGTTCGGGGAGATCTACTATCAGGTGGAGAGGGTGTACAAAGCGATCGGCGCGGAGGGCCAGTTCGCGTGCTATATCCATTCGGAAGAACACTCCTTCAACCCGCCGAACCGCGCGTTGGCCTACACCTGGCTGCAGGTGAAACTCGGCCTGCGGGATGAAATCAAGTTGGGATGAGCGTGTACTTATGGCGTGCGGACGACGCGTGGTGGCCGACCGAAACGAGGTGCATCTGGCCACTGCGGATGAGCGCAACTGGAACCGTGTTGTCTGGCTGATAGTGCTCATCGCGCTGGCAGTCCGGGTGTGGGGCAACTGGTGGGACTACCCCGGCAATTACCATCCCGACGAGGCGAAGCTGGTCAGGACTGCGGTCACGTTCTTTGACGAAAAGACGATCAGGACCGACTTCCTCGCGTATCCAACTCTCTACACGTACTGTCTGACATTGCTGTTCACGGTGATCGGGTCTGTCGGCACGGCTCTGGGGACGTTTGCCGAATGGGGCGGCAGCATGCTGGCCTTCTACGACGCCTGCCCCGGTCCGCTGCATGTCATCGCCAGGACGGTCACTGCGCTGTTCGGAGCCGGCACTGTCTGGCTCACATGGCTACTCGGCGTCCGCCTGTTCTCTCCACGCACAGGTCTGGTTGCTGCGTTGTGCCTGACCTTCAGCTACACGCACGTGCTGGCATCTCACTATGCGACCACGGATGTGCCTGCGACGTTCTTCGTGCTGCTGACGGTCCTGTTGGCGCAGCGCATCTTCACGGGGAGCGACAGTGGGCGGGAGTACCTGTATGCGGGGCTTTTCGCGGGACTGGCCGCAGCAACCAAGTATCCCGCCGGGCTGGTGTTTGCCAGCATCATCGCTGCGACGGTCTGGGGCACATCCCCAGCGGCCCGGCTGCAGCGCCGTTCGTATCGCTCCCTTGCCACGGCTGCTTGTGCGGCGATCGTCGGCTTTCTCTTGGCATGCCCTTCGGCGCTAGTGCAATGGCGGGACTTCTCTGGCGCTCTATTCGACGAATCCATCCACGCGCACACCGGCCACTTGGGTTCCGTGCCGGGCGATCTGTTGGGCTACGTCACGCACCTGACGCCGGCCGCAGGTGTCGGATATGCGATTGCCGCGGCCGCGTTTCTCGGTCTGCTCACGGGCCTGTTGTACAGGCGCAGAGCAAGCTTGTTCATCGTCGCGTTCCCTGTCTGCTACTATGCCCTCATCGCGACAAGTACGCTGCAAACGCTGCGCTACATTACGCCTGTCATCCCCTTCATCTGCTTGTTTGCCGCATTCTTCGTTGACACACTTCAGATCCGGCTCTTCCAGCGGCAATCGGCTCCCTCTGCGTGGCTCTTCGTCGCCGCGATGCTCCTAGTCACACCCGCGTACATGTGCGTACTCGCCGACTACCTCTCGCTGGCGCAGGGCGATACCAGGTGCGCGGCGGCAGAGTGGGTGACGGACAACGTGCCTCACGGCGAAACGGTGCTTGTATCGGTCCACTCGCGGGTCCTATTGCATCGTGAGCGCGTTTGCAGGCTGTCGGAGACCTACAACGACATCGCCCACGAGCAACACCGCCGGCTCGCATCACTGTATCGGAATCTGGAGCGAGTGGGGGTGCTCTGGAGGCACTGGAACTCGTATCTGCACGACTGGGCCACATATCACGAACGGATGGCACGTGCGAATCCATCGGTCGAGCAGTCGCGCGCATTGCCGCTGTCCTGGTATGTCCAGAATGGCTGCAAGTGGCTAATCATCGAGACCCGGTGGCGTGACAAGTTCTACAGCCCGGACACGGTGCGCGCATATCCCGACATGGCGCGGTCGTGGCATCAGTTCTTTGAGCAAGTTAGACGGCGCGGGCAACTGGCGTACATAGTGGGCCCACGGACTCCTCCTCATCCGTGGGGACTGAATGAAATGCAGGCTCCTGGCATACTCATCTACCGCATCAGCGACACACCTGATGACCACGCGCGACCGATGGCGTCGGATGACGAGCCTGCGCTTCAAGCCCGGTAGATGCAGATGGACGAAGGGTAATACACTGTCTGCAGAGAACCCACACTTGCTGACCTGCGCCAACATACATGTTTATCAATTCTCGATTGAGAAGGAGAGATGATTGAGGTGAAGCTTTCGCTCTATACGCTGCTGGCACGAGAAGTGAGTCTGGAGGAAGCGGTGAAACTCGCCGCCGAAGCCGGCTTCGATGCCGTGGACATCCGGCAGGCGGAAGACGGCGCTCATCTGCCCAATGGCGCGCCGCCGTCGGAGGGCGAACGCTGCAAGGCGCTCGTCGCAGATTACGGGCTGCACATATCCGGCCTGACGACGTATTACCGCCTCGGCTACACCGACGAGGCCGAGCGCGATGCGGACATGGCCGGTATCGCGAGCTCGATGGACCTGGCTGTGGCGATGGGTGCGAAGTACTTCCGCATCTCGGGGCCGACATGGGACCCGGCGACGGGCTATGAGAGGCAGCGCGAGATGACCCGGCACCAAGCCGCACAGATCGAGCAGATGGCGGCAGAGCGCGGCCTCTGTGTCACCGTCGAGCAGCATGGCGGCGCGCTGACGGCTTCGGCCGGGCAGATTCTCGACCTCTTCCGAGGCCTCGACAGCGACAACTTCGGCGTCGTCTATGACCCGGGCAACTGCCTGCGTGAGGGCTACGAACGCCCCTCCGTACAGGTGGACATGCTGCGGCCGCTGATGAAGGCCGTGCATGTGAAGAACGCCATGACGGAGCGGGGCGAGGCGGTCAATGAGATGATCCCGGTGCAGCAGATCCGCCTCGACGAGGGGATTCTCGACTGGCCGGAGATAGTGGCGGCCATCAATGCGACCGGCTACGATGGCTATTTCACGCTCGAGGATTTCGCGGAATTCGACTCACTGGCGGAGAAGTTCAGGTGGAATGTCGAGTACTTGCGGTTGCTGGAGTGAAGGAAAAACTGAATGGGAGGCATGTCGAAAATGGCGAAGATACCGCTGGCATTGCAGTTGTACTCAGTGCGCAAGGATTGTGAGGCGGACCTTCCGGGCACACTGAAGGCCGTGGCAGAGATGGGCTACGAGGGCGTCGAGTTCGCCGGGTTCTACGACTATGAGGCCGAAGACCTGCGCGAATTGCTCGACGACAACGGGCTGGTCTGCTGCGGGAGCCACACGCGCATCGAGGCGCTGCTGGGTGATGAGCTGGACAGTACCGTGGCGTTCAACAAGACGCTGGGGAACCCGTACCTCATCTGTCCCGGGCTGCCGGAGGAATATCGCAACAACCGTGATGCGTGGCTGTGCACGGCGGAGATGTTCAACGATATCTCGGCGAAGGTGCGGCCCCTGGACATGTGGACCGGCTATCACAACCACTTCCACGAATTCACCGCGATGGACGGGGAACTGCCGTGGGACACGTTCTTCGGCAACACCGACGAGGCCATTATCATGCAGCTCGATACGGGCAACGCCCTGCATGGTGGCGCGGATTTCGTCCCCTTCCTCGAGCGCTATCCGGGCCGCGCGCTGACCGTCCATCTCAAGGAATGGTCCCCCGACGAAGACGCAAAGCCCATCATCGGCGAGGGTGACACCGACTGGGAGCAGGTCTTCAGCCTCTGCGAAAGCGTCGGCGGCACGCAGTGGTACATTGTCGAGCAGGAGAGCTATGCCTACCCGCCGCTGCAATGTGTCGAGCGTTGTCTCGAGGCCCTCTGGGCGATGGGGAAATGAGCCAGCCGCCGCGAGACTATAGCTCCCTGTAGTAGGACACCATGGGGATGAACTGGGCGAAGCCGGCTTTCTCGTAGGCGCGCCGGGCGGGTGCATGTGCCGGGTCGAGCCCCGTACTCACCTTTGCGAACTTCATCTCCTCCTGGCGGAATACATCGAGGACGTAGCGGTACATGTCAGTGCCGATGCCGCACCCCTGGCACTCAGGATCCACGGCATTGTTACCGATCTCGGCGATAGCAGTCTCGCGGGACAGCGTGTAGGTAATGAAGCCGACGACGCGGCCCTCGAGTTCCGCCACCAGACACCATTCCGGCGTGCGCTCGCAAAAGTCAACAATCTGGCCGGCCTTGTCCGCCCGCCAGTCGGGCCACCCGGCATAGAACATCGCATCCCCCATCAGTTCGCGCCAGTCACCGAAGACCGGCTCCCAGGCGCGGACGGCGATCTCGCACAGCTCCGGCAGGTCTTCGGGATGGAAAGCTCGTATCGCGGCATCTGACATCGCGGCACCTCCGTTATTGGTCCGGCAGCGGAATCCGCCTGATGATTCCACGCCCGACACGCGCAATCCTGCACGAATCCGAATCTCCACCCAGGATCCGGCAAGCTATTTGCACTGAGTGCTGCAGCCTTTGGAGGGTAGCGGGGTCCTCCGCACACCTTTCATCCCTGCCGCCGACAAGGTGAATCGAGGGCCGGCATAGAAGGTAGTAGCCACACACGGGTGGGGACGGCGAGGCGACTTGCCGGGCTGAGCAAGTGGATTGAATCAGGGAGGACAGTATCGTGCGCAATGAAGAGACAGGCTCGCACAACGGTAGCGCGATTATTGAGCCGGAGGAAGAAGTAATCGCCGGCGCAGCAGGGGTCTGGCAGATAGCGTACACCGCCGGACCGGATGGCATTGAGCCCGGCGGCAGTGTGCGGTTCGAGATACCATACGGATTCACCATGCCGCAGTTCATCTGGGTTCACGATCCGGGTTACTGTCAGGTGACTTGTAGCCAGGAGGGGGTCGAGCTGAGTTTGTCGTACGACCCGCCGGTGACGCTGGACCCGGAGCCCTTCTACTATGTGACACGCTGGGGCAGGATGGTTTATGTCGAGGTGTGCGGCGAGAGGCTGGAAGAAGCAAGCACGATCCAGCTTCTCTACGGCCACCGACAGCACATGGAACCCGGAGCGTTCGCACAGCATTTCACCGGGACGGCGGAGTTCACCGTGGCAACCGACGTGGATGGCACCCGCAGCGCGAAGTTCTCCGGATATGCGCTCATAGAGAACCAGCCGGAGTTGGAAATCATCGCCGACCAGGCGGCGGAACTGTGCATCTACCTGCCTTCCTACGCGCAGATGGGAGAGGACTTGACGGTGCGGATAGTGGCCGAGGACGAGGAGTGCAATGCTATCGAGCTGCCGGGGGGGAACCTGATAGTTGACTCGCCGGACAGCCCGCTAGTCGGTGCGAGCGTCGAGGAGGGGCAGTGGCACAACACCGTGCCGATGCGCTTTGATCTGCCGGGAGAAAAGGTGATAAGCATCATGGACGTCGAGACCGCCGTCAGTGGGGTCTCGAATCCGGTCATAGTCAGCCAGGAGCCGCCGGAACGGCGTCTCTACTGGGGCGATATTCACGGACACACGCGGCTTTCCGACGGCCTCGGCAGCCCGGAGGAGTATTACGCCTTCGGGCGGGAACAAGCGTGCCTTGATTTCTGCGCCATCGCCGACCATTCGCAATATATCTCCGACGAGGACTGGGAGCAGATTCAGAAGGTGACAGCGGAGTTCAACACGCCGGGGGAGTATGTGACGCTGCTCGGCTACGAGGTGTCGCTGAACGCGGCGATGCCGCACTATGGGGATAAGAACATATATTATCCGGGCGACAGCGGGCCGCTGCTTCGCGCCACTGACATCAACCGCAGTGAATACGCGGAGTTGGACGACTACACGGAGCAGTGGAAAGCCGCCGGCGCGATGATGATCCTCCACCAACACGCGGGCGGCAGCCACACCTACTACGACCCGGAGCTGGTGCGCCTCGCGGAGGTCTTTTCGATCTGGGGCGACTCGGAGGCCTCGGAGGGCAGCCGGCCGCTACTGCCGGGCCTGGAGCGCGACTACTCCGGGATGCTGGCCGCCGATTGCCTGGACATGGGTTGGAAGCTGGGGTTCATGGCCGCATCAGACGACCATGCAGGCCGGCCCGGACGCACCGACTGGCTACGTGTGAGACGCGCCTATCCGGGCGGCCT
>JAUWOG010000433.1 GCA_030612305.1 Armatimonadota bacterium
TCCTTCGTCCGCAGTTCCCGCCCGTACGTCTTCACCAGATGCAGCCCGAGTATCGTATAGTCAGTATCGTCATCCCGCTCCGACCGCACGATATTGCCTCGCAGGCACGCCTCGCAGCCCCCCTTGTAGCCGCTCTCCGCCGCCTCGATGACCGGAAAGTAATCCTCCAGCGGATACTCTCCGGCCCCCTCCAGCAGCCCGGCTCTCTCTTCTCGCGTCCACCCTTCGACTGGCTTGCCCAACATGCAGCCTGCGCATCTGCCTAACCACGCCCCGTGAATGCGTTCATACAGCGCGTCTGTCGGCGGCAGCGTTTCAGGTCCCGCTTCCAATCCCGGGCACAGCGCAGCAATCTCGTCCCACTCAGTCGGCTCGACGAAGGGATACTCCGACTCCGGCAGCATCGGCGCTACAGCCGCCGCCGCCCAGAACTCCTTCAGAACGCCGCCTGCTTCTGCTTCACTCACGCTCTCCGCCATCGCCTCATCATACGCCGCCTGAGCCGCTGTCGTATCCCTGCCTTCCTCCTCAAGCTGCACCAGTTCCAGCGCCGCCAGCTTCGCCATTGCTTCCCGCGTCATCCCGATCATCACGATTCCTCGCCATCTGATGCGCTCTTGCTCGCCCCTCGCGCCCGTGGGTGCGAAGCGTCATAGACCTTCTTCTTATGCGGGTCCGAGACATGCGTATAGGTCTCCGTCACCGACAGGCTCGAGTGCCCCAGCATCTCCTGGATCGCGCGCAGGTCGGCCCCGCCGTGCAGCAGGTGCGTCGCAAAGCTGTGACGGAGCGTGTGTGGCGAGGTGCTCTGCGGCAGTCCCGCCTGCGCCGCATACCGCTTCAGTATCTTGAAGAACCAGACGCGGCTGAACGGGCGCCCGAGTCTGCTCAGAAAGATCGCGCTGGCGTTGGCGTGCTTATCGAACTCCGCCCGCGCCGTCGTCATGTACCGCTGCACGATCTCCAGCGCCACCGGGGCTACGGGCACGAGCCGTTCCTTCCCGCCTTTCCCCTTGACGCGGATGAGTTGCTCCTCGATATTCAGCGCGTGGATGTCCAGGTTCACCAACTCCGACACCCGCAGCCCGGTCGCATACAGCAGCGTGAGCATCGCCGCGTCACGCAGCCCGGCCGGAGTGCTGACATCCGGCGTCTGCAGCAGCCTCATGCACTGCTCCTCGGAGAGCACCTCCGGCAGGCGCTTCGACTGCTGCGGGCTGTCAACATTGGCGGTGGGGTCGGTATCGGTGAGGTCTTCGCGGAGGAGGAACTTGTATATCTGGCGTATGGAGGCGAGCTTCCGCGCCACGGTACTGCGCTTCAGCCCCAGCTTACGGAGTTGGCCGAGGTAATCTATCACATTCTGCCGCGTGGCCTCACGATAGCTGTCGGTCCCGGCCCCGCGCAGGAAGTTGCCGAAGTCGCGCAGGTCGCGGTGGTACGCGGCCACCGTGTTCCCAGACAGCCCTGCATCGGCCACCAGGTACGTGACAAATGCCTCGATATCCTGCTGCGATGTCGGCTTCATCAGCTATTGAGCGCCTGCTGCAGTGACGTCTCCTCATTGGGCAGAAGCGGATGTTGCGGCTCGCCGGCGACGATACCGCGAACGAAGACGCGCGTCCCGTGGTGGTCGGTGACGGCGGTGAGTATGACCCCGTGGTCGCGCGCATCCAGCACGGTCCACGCAAAGCTCAGGTCCCCGCCGATCTTCTCATTGGCATTGAAGCGCGACAGACCGACGCGCTGCACCGCCGTATCCAGCCGCTTCCCGACTTCCTTCGCATACTCATCAAGCTGACTGACGTGCCGCGACAGCTCGCCGAGATCGGTCTGCAGACGCTTGAGCACCTCGGTGGGCGCTTGCCGGGTGATGAGCGCTTCGAGCCGGTCCATCCGTTCCGGGTCGGAGGCCTGCTTCGCCTGCCAGGCCGTTACAGCCGCGAAAATAGCTGCTATGAGAGCGACACCTGCCGTCACCATCGCTGCAACCTGCACTTAGTCCTCATCCTCTACCAACGGGTGGCTCGGCCTGACCTGCGCCTCGCGCAGGGCAGGTGGGAGGACGCGATAGCGTCCTCTCAGCTTCCAGCCCGAGTCTGTTTGCGCAATTACAGTGTGATGTTTTGCGCTGTTTACCCCAACCTGCTCCATATGTCTATACACGCCCAACCTGCCCAATTCTGCCAAGTGTGCGATTTCACTGACAGATGATTCGGACTATTCCTCATCCTCCTCCGACTGTCGTCTCCGCACTGCCCGCCGATCCATCGTCATCACGACGCCGTCGCCGACCTTCAGCTTGACGGTCTGCTCCCTCACCTGCACGACTGTGCCATAGATACCGCCGGCGGTGACGACATGGTCACCGTTTTCCAGCGACTTGACGAGGTTGGCGTGTTCCTGCTGCCGCTGCTTTGTCGGGCGCATGATCATGAACCAGAAAAACACGAGCACAGCGAGCATAAACAGCACTGGCGGCAGGATCTGGCGCAGTTCCACATTCTCCAGCATACGCACATATCTCCCTAGAAATCTGGTCGGAGAGTAAAGATGCCAGCTAAGTCCTCGTGCTTGTATCGGCGTAAAGGTGCCTGAAAGCCCCGGTAGCGCGGGCGCTATTTTCTGGAAAGGGGTTTTCGGCCAGATTTCTACCGGCATCTCTTCCCACGCCCCTCAATTCTACCACATATCCCCACCCTTGTGCATGGCGAACACGCACCTTCCTCCCACCCCGGCCTCCTCCCCCTCGCCCCTGTTCCTGGACGACACGCATCCTGGCCTGTCGATTCCCACACGCTGCCTCCCATACTCCGGTTCACAGCCCTTTTTCCCAACACAGGGAGGAAACCCAACACAAGCGGGGATTATCTTCAGAAGCATACTATATCGGCAGAAGGGAATCTATGGAATGCACTCACTCAGGCGTTACCAAGAACTGTCAGTTCTGCTAGGTAGCATCCTCGTACTGAGTCTCCTTGGCTGTTCTGGCAGCGGCGGGAGCAAGGCCGGACCCCAGACAGCGAGCAGTTCCGCACGCTCTGCACGTTCTGCAGAACCCGTCTCCCCTGCTCAGAGCCAATTCCTCGGCGACATGGATGGTGACGGCCAGGCGTCCGTCGGCGATGCGATCCGGATTCTGCGCGTTGTGGTCGGCCTCGACCCCGACGACCCACGTGCGGATGCTAATAAGAACGGGAGCACCGATGTCGGCGATGCGATCAAAGTGCTGCGCTGTGTTGTCGGCCTGGATGATTGGCCCATCGGCGAATGCGGCGGCCCGGCAGTCACCTACGAGTTCGTGACCAAGTGGGGCTCTCTGGGCGACGCCGATGGACAGTTCGACGAGCCCCTGGGTGTGGCTCTGGATGCAGAGGGGAATGTGTACGTGGCAGATGCAGACAACCATCGCATCCAGAAGTTCAGTCCCACGGGCACCTTCATCACCAAGTGGGGCTCTCAGGGCGACGGCGATGGACAGTTCCGCTCGCCAGAGCCCCCGGCTGAGCACGAGGCACCGTCGGTAATAGCGG
>JAUWOG010000474.1 GCA_030612305.1 Armatimonadota bacterium
GCGCTACGTGGCTGAGAGTCTGGCGCTTGGGCGCTCGCCGCCACCGCTGTTCGCCGCCGAGTGACCTGGAACACATCCTCTCTGCCGACACACCACTCGGAATACTCACCCGACCCTGCCGGACGCTAAACACATACACACGCGGGATGCCGCGCCGGCCCTTGCAGGCATCCCTGCCTGTTCCCTCTTGTACGCGGGACCGTTCATCAATGCCTTTGCCGTTTGCCTCCTGGAAGAAACCCGAATGCGAATGACGGTGTTCACACCTGCGCAGGCTCCCCGCTGCGGCCGGATGCGAAGATTGCATCAGCCACCTCGAGGAAGCGCACGCCGTCTGCGCCGCTGACCGAAGCATCGCGCCCTTCGGTGATGGCGCTTGTGAACTCGTGCATCTCGGCGACCCACATCGGCAGATACCTGAAGGCAACGACACTGGCGGCGGCCGCGCCGGGTAGCGCCGGTATGTACGGCTGCGGCGGCACCGCCAGCTCCGTAGGCTGGTTGTAGGCCGCGATCTTCCGGCTCTCGATGTAGAGCTTGTTGCTTTGCCACTCGGAGCGCATGCGGCCCTCCGTGCCGATGACATCGAGCCAGCCGTAGGAGCAGCCGCTGCGATATGATGCGCACGCATGGAGCGACAGCCCGCCCGCGAAGCTGATGACCGCATCTACGCCGGCCTCGGCGTGCCTCTCGTCAGGCCAGTACACATCGGCAAAGACGCGCGTCGGCTCGCGGCCGATCATCCACAGTGCGTTGTCAATGGCATGAGAGCCGATGTAGAACAGCGGCCCGCCGCCGTGCTTCGGGTCATTGAGCCAGTGGTCGCTGCCGAACCCGATACACTGGCCGGCGCTGGCATGGGAGATGTCGCCGATTGCGCCCTCGTCGAGGAGCTTCTTCATGAGAATGCGCTCGGGCATGAAACGGAGCGTGTATCCAACCATGAGCCTGACATCGGCCTGCCTTGCGGCGGCGACAAGCTCCCTCCCGTCGGCGGCGTTGAGGGCCATCGGCTTCTCGACGAATACGTGCTTGCCGGCATTGACCGCCGCCAGCGCCATAGGCTGCAACTGGTCGTGAATCGTCGCAACGATGACGGCATCGAGGTCAACCTGGTCGAGCATCTCTTCGGCGCTGTCATAGCCCTGCCGGTAGCCGCACTGCTCGATGGCGCGTTGGGTGGCTTCTTCGTTGGGATCGGCGCAGGCGACGAGGTCGGCTTTGTCGGTCATGCGGAGCGCCTCGGAAAGGAAACGGCCCTGCGAGCCGCTGCCGATGAGACCGAATTGAAGTCTGTCCGGCACGGTAGATACCTCTCTTCACGCAAGGTTGATGGGACAACTCTGTACATGCTCTCCGGGTGATCCGATTTTGCATCACGGTCACACTCGGGCACATGCGCCGTATATCTTCGCCATTGCCCTCCACATTCCTGCCGGAGTGCGAGGGTGTGCGGTGAATCGGTGCCTGGTGCGGCGTGTCCGGAGACCGTTTCGCAACGCTCTCGGCAGACGAGGCCGACACGGAAGCGGGAATCTGTCGCCGACTCGATACGTCCATACAGTGAATCTGAGGAAGTAGATAGAGAGGAGTTGTGGAACATGAAGCTGAGCAAGACTGCGAAGGCAATTCTGATATGCGTTGCCGTGATAGGCATCATGGCGGTTGGCTACGCGTCGCTGGAGACCGCAGCGAGGACCGGTACCGACTGTGCAGGCCCTGAAACCCATGCGGCTCTCCCCCACGACGCGGCAAGCTGCGAGGGCTGTCCGTATGCAGGCAGCAGCGACTGCAATGCAGCGACGAGCTGTATCGCCAAGCCCTACGTGGACCCGGACAAGTGTATCGGCTGCAATAAGTGCGTGCGGGTCGCACCGGACGCCTTCGAGATGGACAAGCAGACCAAGAAGGCCGAGATCAAGCCCGGCGCACCTGCGGCCTCGGTCGCAAAAGGCGCCAAGGCATGTCCCGTAGAAGCCGTGGTGCAGTAGCATCAAGCGCAAATCAGATGGGCATCGAGGCGTCCGGCAAAGGTCGGACGCCTCTTCCTTTGTCAGGTAAATGGATGGGTGTGACACAGCAACGGCTCCTTGCTCACACGCGCAGATCGAGGACGTTGTCGGCGTGGAGGCGGACGGTGCGGTTGTCCACCGCCTCGCAGCCGAGGTTGAGGAAGCCCTGGATGCTGCAGCCCTCCTGGACGCGTATCTCCTCGGTGTAAGGACCCTCGAAGAAGTATGGCTCGATTTCGTCCATGCGCTCGCAGGCGCTGCGTGCCCCCTCGCGGATGAGATCACAGGCGGCCTCATGGGACAGGTGCATAGCCAGCTCGCGGCCCAGCGCCCATTTCACGATTGCGCCCTCGATGTTCGGGATGAGGTCGCGGGCCTCCTCGATGGTCACATCATCGCCACTGACGAAGATGGTCGGGATACCCATGCTGCCGGCGGCGAGTGCAAACGTGCCGAATTCGCCGAGCTCGATACCATTGATTTTGTAGTACTCGATGGTCTTGGATGACTGCGTGTGGCAGAGCACGCCGCGGTCGCCCATCTTCGCGTGCTGGCCGACGAACATGACTGCATCGTAGCTCTCGTCGAGGCAGTAAGGCGGCGTGAAGCCCCTGCCGGCGACTAGCTTGGCCTGCTTGTGGAAGAGCATCTCGTCAATGCCGCCGCTGCCGTGACCGTCTATGACTACCACCTCGGCGTCGGCATCGAAGTCCAGAATACCATCCACACATGCGTTGATCTCACCGGTGAGGAAGTACTCGGAGCGCTGCTTCTCTTCCGGGGTCACGTCACGGGTCTGGTCGAAAGTGCTGATCATCGCGGGGCCTTCGAGGTCTGTCATCATGTAGATCTTCACTGTTCTCTCTCCTGTCTGATGGCGTCTTGAAAGGGCCAGTATTGCTCGCGAGCGCGTGCGTAATGTGCGAAGAGATCGGCGTAGGTTGCCTGGAGGTCGGCGCTGACTGTGAGCGGGTCAGCCGGTGAGCGAAGGGCGTCTTGCAGAGGTGCGCTCTGGTCAGCCGGTAGTGCTCCGCGAGCGGCCAGCATCGCCGCACCACGCAGTGCAGTCTCGGCCTCGCGGCAGGTGAAGAGGGGAATGTCGAGTGTGGCGGCGATGATTTCCGTCCAGAGCCGGGAGCGCACGCCACCTCCGAAGGCGTGGAGACGCTCTATCTCGCAGCCGGCATCCTTCATCGCAGCGACGGCAGTGGCGATCTCGTATGCAGAGGCCTCAAGTACGGCGCGGGCGAGG
>JAUWOG010000740.1 GCA_030612305.1 Armatimonadota bacterium
ACTGGTGGAGGGAGTGCTGGCGAGGCTGAGTACGTAGGCATCTTGGCCGCTCCTATGAAGGAAGAGGAGGAGTCGGGCTGGAAGCTGAAAACGCGATGAATCGCGTTCTCACTTGAGTGTGGCAAACTACACCACACTCAAGCCGACCTACGCGGAGTTGTAAGGGAGCGGCAGGCGGAACTGGTGGAGGGAGTGCTGGCGAGGCTGACCGAATGAGTGGAGCTTTTCGCCGGCGCGGTGAAGGAATCACTACGTGGACGGAGAAACATGGGTCGGAATATAGGTCGGAATATGGTACGCCTCGGGGTTGTCCCGGGGCGTATTGTGGGGATTTGTGCCGAGAGGCGTGGGAGGAGGATGCTGTGGGAGATCATCGGGTCCGGCTGCTGGACATGAGCGGCGAGGCGGCTCTGAGTGCGGAGCTGAGGCGGCTGGATGTGGCTGAGGAATGGGCGGCGCACATGGCGCGCAAAGGCGGCGTGATGCCGCTGCGTGTGGAGAAAGTCCGGGGCAAAGCAGCATCGGTGCTCAAGCAGCAGATGCTGTCGGCCGGGGGCGAGTGCGCTCTCGGCAGACAGGTGGCCGACTTCGATGATACGCCGGCGGCAGTGGTACTGCTGGGTACGCGGCGGCACTATACGGAAGTCGTCAGGAAGCTGAGGGCGCAGCCGTTCGGTCTGGCGCAGATCGCCGAGGAAATCGCAGCAGTCCTGGACATCATGCAACGAGTTCCAGACCCGATCAGGTGCGGAGAGCGGTGGCTGGATTTCTCGGAGAAGACGCTGCTGATGGGGATCATCAACACGACGCCGGATTCCTTCTCCGGAGACGGCATCGGGTCTGACGTGAGCAGCGCAGTCGAGCAGGCAGGGCAGTTCGTGGCAGCAGGCGTGGACATCATTGATGTGGGCGGGCAGTCCACACGCCCGGGGAGTGAGGAAGTATCAGTCGAAGAGGAGATCGGCCGGGTCGCGGAACCGATAGCGGCGATTTCGGCGGAGTTCGATGTTCCGGTCTCGATAGACACGTCGCGTCCGGAGGTGGCTCAGGCCGCCCTCGAAGCCGGCGCTGCGTTCATCAATGATGTGTATGCCCTGCGGCGGGAGGGGATGGTTCAGGCGGCGGCTGAGAGCGGGGCCGGCGTCTGCCTGATGCACATGCAGGGGGAGCCGCGGACGATGCAGAGCGACCCGCAGTACGGGGACCTGATGAGCGAGGTGTATGACTTCCTGGCCGAGCGCACTGAGGCGCTGGTGGCCGGCGGTGTAGCCGAGACACAGATCATGATTGACCCGGGGTTCGGGTTCGGGAAGACCGTCGGGCATAATCTGGAGACAGTCCGGCGGTTGCGGGAGCTGACATCGCTGGGGCGGCCGATACTGATAGGCCCGTCGCGGAAGTCCACGATTGGGAAGGTGCTGGGTGAGGAGAAGCCGGAGGCGCGTCTGTGGGGTACGGCGGGGGTGTGTGCGCTGAGTATCGCGAATGGCGCGGCGATGATCCGGGTCCACGATGTGGCGGAAATGGCGCAGACTGCGCGCATGGCGGATGCCGTGCTGCGGGGTTGGGAAGGCTAGAGATGGGCGGCGGGAGACGCGCTACAGGAGCCAGTGACAAGCGGGCGTTGCGGAGGCGGACGCTGGCCCGTCGCCGCGCGCTGACGCAGGCCGAGCACGCAGAAGCGAG
>JAUWOG010000141.1 GCA_030612305.1 Armatimonadota bacterium
ATTGGCGGTGGCAGCACTGAAGTCGCCATGGAAGAGCCGGCGGGGTTGCGCGTGATGAGCCTCGACATCGGTGCCCGGTCGCTTACGGAGGACTACCTTCTCTCGGAGCCGGCAACCGTGACCGAAGTCGAGGCGGCGAGAAATGCAGTCAAGCAACTCCTTGGCGAAGCGTCGGAGCTGCTCGAGGCGGCGGATGTGTACCTCGCGGCCGGGGGCACTGCATGTTCGGCTGCTCTGCTGGCGGGCGACAGGTGGGAGCTGAGCCTCGGCGAGCTCCGAGAGCTGCGGGTGGACTTGTCTGCGATGTCGTTGTCGGATCGGCGGGCGGCTCTGAGCTTCGATCCACCTCGGGCGGAAATCATCTGTGGCGGTTTGCTCATTCTCGAGGAGTTGGTGGCCCGGGCACCCGAGCTGATCGTACACATAAGCATCGGCGGCCTCCGCGAGGGCATACTGATGGCAGAAACCGGCGCGGGACGCGTTACCGCACCGCGCAGCTAGTTGTCGAATGGAAGTGCCCGCACCGCGACATCCCTGAACGCAGGTGCTTGCACACCGCGAGCGTAGAGCTTCAGCCCTTTGTCCCCCGGGTTGATCGCGCAGAGCGTCCCCAGGTAGCGGCGGTCGAAGTACACCTCCACGTGGCGATCGACGAGCGCCAGGGCCACTTCGCCCTGCGAACTCACGTGCCATTCACGCGGCGCTTCCATGCCCCCGGTGTCGCCGGTCAGTATCCCGTCCGGATGCAGCGCGACGGTAAGTTCCTGGTTCCCAATAACAAAGCCCGCCTCGCCGCGACCGATGACCTGCATCTTCGCCGTGACAACGCGCGGTCCGGTGCCGGCCAGCGGGAGAGCTGTGTCGCAATCGAGCCGAACGTCTATGCGGTCCTCCGGCGGCGGGACGAAGTCGTCGCGCAGGCGCAGGTGCAGGTCATCCGCTCCGCCGGAGAGACGCTTTGGCAGGGAGACGCGCCCGCGCACCCGGGGGTGTTCGGCGTCCTCGCTCAGCCACTCATAGACGAGATGGATGGCATCGCGACCATTGCCGCTTGGAGCCGTCGCAGCGGAGTACTCCATGAGTCCGGGACCGCCAATGAGCATCCTCCCGAGGTCCTCGCTGTCCCAGTCGAGCGGGTCATCGCTGACGATGTGCTTCATTGACAGGCCCTGGTCCTTGCTCCCGAAGAGCAGCACCCACCTGCCCTCCCAGGCGAAAAGCTCCGGCACTTCGTGATCCACCTCCGTCCCTGGTGCGTAGGCCGGCGGCAGGCATTCCCACTCCACCAGGTCCTCCGACCGAGCCAGGGCGATGCAGCCGCGCTTCTCGCCGGGGCCGCTGTTGACGCGAGCCGTGATGAAGGCATAGAACAGGTCGTCCTCCGGATGCTGCCACAGCCAGGGATCCCGCCAGGCGACGTGGTTGTAGCCTGGGGCCTGATCCGGGTCGGTCTCATAGTAGCGCCCATCGGCCTCGAGAACCGGATTCGCCGGATGCCGCTCCCAGGTTTTCAGGTCACTCGAACTGGCCAGGCCGAGACGCTGGACCCTTCCGCCTTCCGCCTCGCACAGGCCGGTGTAGAGCGTGTAGCATGTCCCCTCATGGAAGATGTAGCCGCTGGTCCAGACAGCTCTGTCATCCCAGCAGCCAGCCTTGCCGGGAGCGAGCAGCAACTCGCTCGCCTCCCAATTCAGCAGGTCAGTCGAGGTCGCATGCGCCATCTCTTCATAGGGCGGCTTCGGATAATCGCGCGGGCCCTGCAGGTGGAAAAGATGGAACACGCCATCGTGGTAAAGCAGGCGCGGGTCATTGAGCCACTTGCCGGGCTGGGCGTACAATTCCATGTCGCGTAACTCCTCATATCTTTGTCTGCGGCAGCTTCCTGTCGCGGCCTATGCCAGAGCTACCAGCTCAGGTTTCGGAAGGAGCATTTAGCCGTCGAGGCGCACAATTCCTCCATCTGCTATTGACGATGTGTAGTGCGAGGGAGGACAATTGCTGTCGTGCCCGAAATATGCGAGGGAAGAACACCGCAGCGACGGGCAATTGAACCGAACAGGAGTTGGGAGAATGTATCGTGTCGGGATCGTTGGCGGCGAAACCCATGTCGGTGAGGTTACCAAGCTTGCGGGCGACCAGTTCGAGATCGCAGTCGCCGCAGTGAGACCGGACCAAGCGGACGAAGCCACAGAGGCTTTCAACTGCTCCGTGGTGCATGACTACCGCGACTTGCTTGCAGACCACGACCTCGACATTATCGCAGTGGCGAATGAGAATGACCGGCGCGCTGAGGTCATAGCAGCGGCCATTGCGGCGGGAAAGGACGTCATCTACGACAAGCCGCTGGCGCCGACGATGGAGGGCCAGGAGGCCATCGAGCAGGCACTTGCCGCGCATCCCCAACGCCGCGTCCTCAACCTCCTGACACTCCGCGGACAGCCAATCTGGAGGGCGCTGCGTGATCTCGTGGCTGGCGGCCGCATCGGCAGTCCCGCCTTCACGCATGTGCGCATGGCCGTGCGCCTGAAACGCGCCGACCGCCCACCGTGGTTCCTCGACGTGCGTCGGTCCGGGGGGCTGTTCCTCGACCTGCTGATTCACGGTTTGGACCAGGTGGAATGGGTGACGGGTCGCCGCATCATGGCGATGACCGCAACGATGGGGAATCTCGGTGAGCCGGCGGATGAACACCTGCGCGACCATGCCGCGGGCTTCTGTGAGCTCGACGATGGCAGCGCGGCGCTGTGCGAGGGCCAGCGCATGTTGCCGGACACGAAGGGTTCCGATTACCGCGTCACGGTGGCGGGAACGAGTGGTTATGCCGACCTCTACGGTGTCGAGAATCGCCTGGTCGTGACCGACGTGGAAGCGGCAGACACGGAAGTGACCGAGCTACCTGACGCGGTTCCGGTCGTTGCAGACTGGCTTGAGGGTGGCGAGCTCATTCCGCAGGAGGCGTCGCTTCGTGCAAACAGGCTGGCGGTGTTGGCGACTATATCCGCCGCGACGAATGAGCGCATTGAGCTTGAGTAGTATCTACTCGCGCAAGTCCCTATGAGATGATAGCAGTGCCGTTGCCGTTCGCCGTTGCCGTTCGCCGTTGCCGTTCGCCGTTGCCGTTCGGAGGGGCCGAATAGCGAAGCTATCCGGCCCACGCCGTTATAGCATCTCAGTTGACACAACGTACCTGAGTGAGGCGATGAGACATGACGACGAAGAAGCAACGAGCGAAGTATGGCGCCGCAGCCTTTTCCGGTATCGAGGGAGAGCTGCCGACCCAGTGGCCTCGGACAATGGGCCCCAACTGCATGAAGTACCTCCAGGAGGTCGTGGACAGTGGCCTGAGCTCCGACATGGTGACGCGCTTCGAGCACGCTTTCGCCGAGGCGCTGGGAGTGAAGCACTGTATCGCCACTCCGGGCTGCACGCCGGCGCTGGCGGTATTGGCGGCCGCCTTCGATTTCGAGCCCGGCGATGAGATCATCGTCGGCCCGGTGACCGACTACGGGACGATCCAGGGCCTCTGCAAGGAGAACTATATCCCCGTCTTCGCCGACACTGCGCCCGGGACTGTCAACGCGAGCGCGGAGCCCATCGAGGCGTGCATCAGCGATCGCACTCGCGCGATACTTCTCGTGCACAAGACAGGCATCATCTGCGACATGGACCCCATCAATGAACTCGCCGAGAAGCACGATCTGGTAGTGTATGACGATGCCTGCCAGGCGGTGTTCGGTGAGTACAAGGGCCGCCTCGCCGGGACGCTGACGAAGGCTGCCGGCTTCTCATTTGATGCGGAGAAGACAATGGGCTCAGATGTAGGCGGCTGCATAACCACCGATGACGACGACTTGGCCGAGAGATGCCGCTTCGTGGGTCAGAGCCGCGGCGCATACTCCAAGCCCGGATATGGCCGCCAGCATCTCGTCGGGGGTTACGCCTACCGCATGACGCAGTGCACCGCCGCGATCTGTCTGGGACAGCTTGAAATCATCCGCGACCAGGTTGCCCACAGAGACAAAATGGTGCGTCTGTTGAGCCGACTCATCGGCGAGATCCAGGGCATCACCCCGCTGCCGATACCTGACTACATGAACGTGTACTCGCCCTGGATGTTCGGCATCAGCATTGACCCGGAGCAGTTCACCTGCGACGCAGCGGAATTCGCCACGCAGCTTGTGGAAGCGGGGATTCCAGGAGCCGGCAAGGGAGCCTACTACCTCATGCCGGAAGCCTGCATATTCCTGGAGGAAAACGCGCGCAAGGGCGTCTATCCCTACTCGATGCCGCCGGCCTCGCGCGAGTACCACTACGGGGCCGAGGCGACGCCGACAGCGGCGGCGTTCCTCGAGAACTGGATTCGCTGGGCAACATTCTGCGAGAAATACACCGAGACGCACTGCGAGATAGCGGCAGAGATGGTGCGCCGCGTCGCCGACGCAAACCGCTGTTGAAACCAATCGCTGTTGAAGCCGTACAGTTCCCATACGGGAGTGAGGCCTCATGAAGCAAGCTGGAGCCACGCTGAGATTGCCCGGCCGGTACTACCGCACGCTGCCGATTGACGACACGGGCTACGAGACGGAGATGCTGGAACTGGCGGCGGAGAAGACCGCGTTTGTGGCGATGCACTGCTGGGACATCGGGTGCGAGGGCGGGCCGGACGTGGACCCACAGTACTGCGTTGGCATGGGCTTCCCTGAGAATTTCGCCGAGGCCGAGCGCATCATGGTCGAGGTGATCAGGCCGGCGATGGATGCAGCGCGGGCGGCGGGGATAGCCGTCTGCCACATCGAGAGTGACACGATAGCGGCGAAGCACCCGGAGGCGCAGGACGACGCCGATGCTGCGACGGAGCCTGTTGCTCAGCCGCCCGAGGTCGTGCCCGGCTGGCGGCAATCAATGCTCCATCGCGCCCATGGCCCCGACTACGACACGCTCTCGCCCTATGCGCGGATGGATCGGGCGAAGGTCGTCTCACCCCTGCCCGGAGAGATATACGCATATCAGACCGGCCAGTTCGACAGACTGCTGCGGCGTCGCGGCATCGAAAACCTCATCTACACGGGGTTTGCCACCGACATGTGCGTGCTCAATGCCGGCGGAGGCATCGCGCACATGGCCCCGCTCGGCTATCGCGTCTTTCTGATCCGCGACGGGACACTCGGCGTCGAGTTGCCTGATACCTTCGATGAGCGCATCGCCACCCGCTGGGCGATCCGGTATTTCGAATGCCATTACGGTGACACAATAACACTGGCGGAGTTCGTCAATGCCTGTGAGGAACTATCATGACATCACGTGAACGAGTGCTGGCGGCGCTGAGACGTGAAATCCCCGACCGGGTTCCGTGGATGGAAGGAATCGTGGATGACACCCTTGCCGGCAAGCTCTGCGGCGAGAAGATCGAGGTCAACTGGGACATCGCGCCGGATGGCACGCCGGTTGCCTCAGGCGCGTACCTGGCCGAGCAGCAGAAGAAGGTCTGCCTCGCGCTGGGCAAGGACAACATCAACTACAACGCCTTCGCGCCGGTGTACGCGGGCAAGACAAGCCTCGAGGGTGTGGTCGTCGTGGGCGAGGGATTGGTGCACACCCGCGACGATCTCGACCTGATGCAGTTCCCGGACATGGACGCCCCCGGCTTCTTCGACAGCGCAGAGGAGTTCATCGCGCACAAGGACGACTATTGCGCCGTCGCGTGTATCCGCCTCGGCATCGGCGCCACGATCATGACGATGGGCCTCGAGGCCTTCTCCTACGCGATGGCGGACGACCTCGACCTCATCGTCGAGATCATGGAGCTCTACGCGGATTGGACGATTCGTATCGCGCCACGACTTGCCGAAATCGGCTTCGACATCTTCTGGGCATTTGATGACGTGGCCTTCAACTCCGGGCCGATGTTCTCGCCGGATTTCTATCGCGACACGGTCTTGCCGATTCAGCAGAAAGCAGCAGCCGCTCTCCAGCTGCCTCTGATAGCCCACAGCGACGGCGACATGACGCCGATACTTGACGACTGGCTGACGATGGGGCAGGTGGCGATCCACCCGATCCAGCCGGACGTGATGGACATAGAGCTACTCAAGACCGAGTACGGCGACCGCATCTGCCTCGTGGGGAACATATTCATGGACGACCTGGTGTACGAGGAGCCGGCGGATATCCAGGCGCAGGTCAGAGCGCGGATCGGGAAGATCGGCGCAGATGGCGGCTACATTATCTCATCCTCGAACAGCCTCACGGTGGACATGAAGGTAGAGAACGTGCGCGCCATGAGCGAGGCGATCCGCCTCTACGGCCCCTACGACTAGCCGTTCGCCGTCGCCGTTTGTAGGGCGCGGACCTGTGCCGCGCCGGCCGTTTGCCGTCGCCTTTTGCCGTTGGCCGTTGTAGGGCGCAGTGCAAGCGCAGCTTGCGCCCCTGTGCCGCGCCGGCCG
>JAUWOG010000137.1 GCA_030612305.1 Armatimonadota bacterium
AATTATCTTGCCACACCGCCGCATGGCATTTCCCTCACTGGGTCCCGAACTCCTTGTCAAACCCGACATCAAACCCCTCTATCCCAGCCGTGTTCCCCCAGCAGAGGCACAAAAACGCAGCCGATATCCTCCCGCACTTTCATCTCGCCCTTCACCTTCCGCGCCACCGTGCAGACCTGGTGATGCAGACTCCCGACCGGCGCTACGATCCTCCCGCCTTCGCTCAACTGCTCCACCCACGCCGGTGAGATCGCCGGTGCAGCCGCCGCCACGATAATTCCGTCATACGGCGCGGCCTTGGCATAGCCCTTGCTGCCATCACCGATGATGATATGCGCTTGCTCGTAGCCCAGCCGCTCCAACACTGCTTCCGCACGCTTCGCCAGCGCCGGGATCAACTCGATGCCATACACCTCGGCCCCCATCTCGGCCAACACCGCAGCTTGATATCCCGAGCCTGCTCCCACCTCCAGAATACGCTGCCCGGGCTCGACTTCCAGCAGCTCCACCATCAGCGCCACCATGTACGGCTGGGAGATCGTCTGCGCTTCGCCGATGGGGACGGCCCCATCGAAATGAGCATCGGCGCGGCGTTCCGGCGGCATGAACTCGTGTCTCGGCACCGCGACAATCGCGGAGAGCACGCGCTCATCCTTTATCCCGCGCGCAACAAGCTGGCGCTCGGCCATCCGCCGCCGGGCGTTCAGGTATTCGTCTGCGTGCGCGTTGTCGTCCTCTCTCATCTTCCTATCCTGTTCCGCACACCGGCCCCTGCGCGGGCGGAACGTGCAATCTGTTCCCAAATCGAATATAATCGGTCTGCTGAAGCCGTCCTGCCCTCGATACTCAGCCAAAGGAGGTGAAATACGTGTCGGCCGACCTTGAGCACCCGCCCGTCCCACAGAGCCGGGGCGAAGATACCGATATCATCGTCGCGCTCTTCCGGGCAGCGCTCATCATAGTCCTCCTCCTCCTACCCCCCGAAACCAAAGGCCTGCTGGATGCACCGCCGTTCATGCGCCTGATGCTCACCGTCGGCATACTATTCACTTTCATCCAGGCAGTGCTTTTCTTCGCCAACTGCAGCCTGCAGATCTACCGGCCGGCCACACTCGCGGTTGACCTACTGCTCGTAACCGCCATAACGGCGACCTTTGCCCAGAGCGGACGCGATCTTTTCCAAATCTACTATCTACTTGTCATCACCGGCGCCGTCTGGTACCGCCGCTGGGGCGCTATCCTCACTGCCCTCGCCGCCATCGGCCTCAGCTTCCTCGTCGAGTATCGCATCACCGGCGCCGACCCGCAGGCCCTCGCCTACCAGTTCGCCGTGACGCGCATCCCCTGGGTATTGCTCGTCGCCGTTTTCGCCGGCTACCTCGTCCGCGCGCGTGACTCAGAGCGCGAACTCAACACCCAGATAGACCACGAACTCCGCCTCGCCCGCCGCCTCCAGGCCAACATGCTGCCCGACCAGCTCCCTCATGTCCCCGGCCTCGATATCGCCCTTCGCTTCAACCCGGCGCGATATGTCGGCGGCGACCTCTATGCCATTCAGACACTGCCGGATGGCCGCATCCTCATTGTCCTCGCAGACGTGGCCGGCAAGAGCGTCTATGGCCTCGTCCATCTGTCGGCGCTGAACTCACATCTCACTGCCGCCGTTCATGAGGGCCTCTCGCCTGCCGAGATCGCCACCCGCATCAACCGGGGCACCTACGAAGCTCTCCAGCCCGACAGCTACGCCGCCGCCGTCATCTCCTGCATTGACCTCAACGCAGGCATTATTGAGTTCGTCAACTGCGGCCATGTTCCTCCCTTGCGCCTGCGCCACGGCGATGCAGACGACGTCGTCGAGCTCAGTTCCGGCAGCATTCTCATCGGCGCCGTCCCCGAGCCGCACTACGAGAACCACACCGAGTCTTTTGAATCCGCTGACACGCTGGTATTCTACACTGATGGGATATCCGAAGTGAGGGGGCGAGACAACGAGCAGTTCGGGCCGCACGGCATCCTCACGGCCATCGCAGGAGTGCAGCATGAAGATGCCGAAGCCATGACCGAGAGCGTGATGACCGCCCGCGATGCCTTCGCCGCTGCCGGTGCCGAGGCTGACGACGCCACCCTTATCGTCGTCCGCAGACTCCCCGACAGCGAAGAAACTTGACGGCTACCGTAACCGCCGCACCACGCCGCGGACCAGACCGATCACCTCGACATCTGATCCGCGAATCGGTTCCATATTGTCATTCTCGGGGCGCAACTCAATGTGGTCGTCATGCACGTAGAGCCGCTTTACGGTCGCCTCATCATCAAGCCACGCGACTATGATGTCACCGTTCTCGGCTGTGTCCTGACACCGGACGATGACGTAGTCGCCGTCGAGGATCCCGGCGTTGACCATGCTGTCACCTGTCACTTCAAGCATGAAGAGCTCTTCGTCGGGAAACAGGCTCTCAGGCATCGGCAGCATTTCCTCTATGTTCTCGGTGGCGAGGATCGGCTGCCCGGCGGCCACACGACCGACCAACGGAATCTGCTGCACATGGCGCTGCCGGCCGCTTGACGCCCGGCCCGCTACATTCGGACGAATCGCCCGTGTCAGCGAGCCGTCACGCTGAATATGCCCGCCTCGCTCCAAGGCCTTGAGGTGAAAATGTACCGACGAACTCGAAGACAGACCGACATGCTCTCCGATCTCGCGCACAGTCGGCGGATACCCATTGTCCTCGATGTGTTCTACGATGAAATCCAGTATCTGCTGACGCCGTCGTGTGAGTGTCTCCATCTTCGCCCACACCTCCTCAGCTTGCTGCAGGTGATACGACTATCGTAGCATACTGGCCCAGACTTTGCAAACATTAGTTCGATAGAAAGGCATTTTTCACTATATGCCGACACCCGATGCTCAAGCCGACGGCCAGATGCACCCCCGGCAATTCGAAGAGCTCTACCGCCTCGAAGACCTCTACTGGTGGTTCATCGGTCGCCGTCAGCTCGTCGCCCAACTCATCCGCACCTACATCATCCCCCCATCAGACGGCCGCCGGCCGCTCATACTCGACGCCGGCTGTGGCACCGGCGGAACCATGAAAGCCCTCGCCCCTCTCGGCGAAATCCACGGTGCCGATATCGCCGCCACTCCCCTCCAATACTGCCGCCGGCGAGGCTTCGACCACCTCGCCTGCTGTCGCATCGAGCAGCTCAGCTATCGCGACTGCTCTGTTGATGCAGTCACCAGTTGCGACGTACTCGAACACATCCACGACGACAACGCCGCCCTCCGGGAGATGTACCGCGTCCTCCGCCCCGGCGGTATTCTCGTCGCAACCCTCCCCGCTCACCCCTTCCTCTGGAGCGAGCATGACCGCGCGCTGTCCCACGTGCGCCGATACACGCGCCGAGAAATCATTGCCAGGTTACAGGATACCGGCTACCGGATAGAGAAATTCTCCGCAGCGGTCGTGCTCATGTTTCCGCCAATTCTTGCCGTGCGGCTGCTTCAGCGGCTCCAGCCGAATTCCGGCCGCCCGGACACAGACCTCCAGATACTGCCGCCGATCATGAACCACCTGCTCATCGGCATCTCGAAATTCGAAACATGGTGTTCCCGTTGGTTCAACTGGCCCATCGGCACCTCATTCGCTCTTGTCGCACGCAAGCCGCCGGACGCCCCACTATCCCTGTAGGGCAAGCTTCCAGCTTGCCACGGATGCGGCACAAGACGCACCGCGGTAGAGGCACATCGAGGATCTGCCACGTCCCTACAGTGCCGGACGTACCCGTTGACGGATAGCCCGAGCCCGGAGGAGGCAGCGCTCTCTCATGGAAGTCGGCATCTGCATCGCTGGCGGTGTTGACGAACTCAACCGCGTGGACCTCGACCTGCTCAAGCAGGTAGGCATCCAGTCCCTCTTCATCGGCTGCTACGAGAATGAAATGCGCTGGCAGGCCGGGCAGGTGGCCACCTTCGTAAGAGACGCCGCCGGCGCCGGCTTCGAAATCTGCATGTTGCCATGGGGCTACGGCAAAGTGACCGATCCCGATCCGGCCATTCCCAGCCTCTACGTGGACACTCACCGCGACCAACTCCAGACTGACAGCCGCGGCCGCCGCTGCGCCAAGGCCTGCCCCAACAACCCGCAGTTCCTCGAATGGTTTGCCTCCGAGATGCGCACTGCCGCATGGATGCTTGAAGCCCGCGGTTTCCTCTGGGACGAGCCCAGCTTCTACCACTCCCGCACCACCTGGGCGTGCCGCTGCCAGTATTGCCAGCGGCTCTTCTACGCGGCTGAGAACGTCCACATGCCTCGCGAGATGAACGAGCAGGTGCGTGCCTTCCGCCGCTTCAGCATCGTCATGTTTGTTCTCGCCGCCACCGCCGCCGTCCAGTCAGTGGACCCCCGCCTCTATTCGCTCGTGATGCCCAGACCGACGCTCGATACCGCCATGGACAACTCCGGCACCGGCGACTGGGGCCAACTGCTCGAGTCCTCCGCCGTGGATGGTCTGGCTCTCTACGTGCCCTGGCAGGAGCGTGGCGTCCGCCCCGACCAGGCCATTGCCGAGCTCCACAACCTCGGCGCTCGCAAGCAGAAGAACACCACCAAACCCTGTCATCTCTGGCTCCCTGCTTCACCGAGGCCTCAGGATCGAGTCCTGGCCAACCTCATCACCGCCCGCGACACCGGAGTCCCCCGCGTCGTCCTCACTGACTACTCGACTCTCTTCCGCGCCCCTGCCTCCCAGGGCTTCATCTCCCGCCTCCATGACACCATAGCCAGGACCAGCGAATAGAGACAGAGTGTCCTAAAATGCGATTGACACTTGCCGCGGATGAGCGTACACTATTCTTAGTAATCAATTTCAAATCAGAGAGAAGGTGTTGTGATGAGAAAGGGCTTTACACTCATCGAGCTTTTAGTGGTCATCGCGATCATTGCGATCCTGGCAGCAATACTTTTCCCTGTATTCGCCAGGGCTCGCGAGAAGGCGAGGATGACAAGCTGCCTGAGCAACGTCAAACAGATCACACTGGCCCTGATCATGTACGCCGACGACCATGACGAGACCTTCCCGATCGCGTATCCGGAGCCGTACAACTATGCGAAGGTCTGGACATTCTACGTCACCTCCTACATTAGCAGACAGGCGACCTCGGTTTACGACCTTGACAACGTCTGGAAGTGCCCGTCTGTAAGCGGAGACGATTACCAGGGCAACAACGCCTACTCGGCTTACGGCGCGGTCCTATATGCGATAATCGGCTACCCCCCTTACGACACAGAAATGTATCGCCCGGGCAAGTTTTGCGACTTCAAGAACCCGGTGAAGCAGCTCATGCTTGCCGAAAGCTGCTATCACGCAAGTTCGTATCCGCCTGACAGGTACAGTGGGTGGTACTATGTGGCGCGGAGCAGTACCAGCGGTGGGGTCGCGGGCAGGCACTTTAAGGACACGGTGAATCCACAGTTGAGCGGGATGGCGAACTGTGCGTTTGTGGACGGTCATGCGAAGGCGTACAAGGCAGTGAAATTCAACACCTGGCCATACCCGGACTACTATTGGAATGAGCCGTGGAACACGCGCAAGGAAGATCGGCCGGACGTGTATCCACTATAGCGTTCAGCGTCACATCACTCATAGTAAAAAGGGGACCCAGCCTTTTTTGGGCCGCAGAAATGGGTGGAGGCCCGGCCTCTACTCTTCTGGCAGAAAAGGCTACGTCCCCTTTTTGACGGAGGCGAATGGATATGCGCAAAGTCATCTGCGGTGTTTTCCTACTCACATTCCTGTCGGCGGCAGTCTCTGCAAGCGCCATTGACGTCGCCGAATGGGATGCCTTCACACCCACCAAATCCCCACCGAAGCGCTTCGACGGGCCATTCAAGTGCGGCTCTGCGGCCTTCTATTTCGTCCATCATGGCGGCCCGCTGAACATCACGCTGCAACTGAAATCCGACACCGACACCGGCAAGCTGCGCAAGGCCTTGGTGCGTTTCCTGGACGCCGACGAGCATTACCTGGCCTGGGACTATCAGTGGTTCCCTGCCGAGGGTGCCATTGACAAGTCATGGAACTTCACCGTCCCGGAAGGCAAGCCGGGCATCTACCAGTTGCGCCTCGCGCTTTCCGGGAAGTTCACCTACGATGTCACCACCGAGCCGCAGGTGTCCTTCGGCTTCATGCCGATGCGCACGCTCCTGTGGGCCACCAAGCCCGATCAGTTCGCCGAGGCCTACGTCTATGTGCCGCCTAACTCCGAGAGCTGGAAGGTATCCACCTATTCGGACGCCACAGTCGTCGTCACCGAGAATGGCAAGGAGCTTCTCCACCTCGAGCCCGGCCAGTCCAGGGGTGAGATCCTCGTCACCCAGATGCCCTCGCTCTGGAACGTGAACCTCACCTTGGGCAGCGACGCCTTCCTCAAGTCACATGGCGTACCTTTGATCCTCTGCCCTGATGAGGCTACCGCCCGAAACATCCGTGGCAGCGTCGAGTTCCTCCCTGACGGCACGCAGGTCTGGCACAAGTTCCAGAAGCAGGCATGGGACTACATGCGTCGCTT
>JAUWOG010000193.1 GCA_030612305.1 Armatimonadota bacterium
CGCAGGAGGCGGCAATCCAAGGTCGTAAGTGAGTGTATGCTCGGAAGGGAGTGGCACCATGCACCAACGGCTATCGAGCAAGTATCCGATGGTGATTTGGCTTCTCGCGCCGGCGTTTGCCGCGCTGGTGCTCAGCGGCTGCAATGAGGACAAGATCGAGAGGTCGCTGGGCAAGCAGACGGCGGCAGCAGTCGAGAAGGAATATGTCATCGAGAGCGACCCGCTGCTGTGCGAATGGGTCAACACCATGGGACAGACGCTGGTCGGCCATTGCGCGCGGCAGCATATTCCCTACAGCTTCAAGGTGATTGACAATGACATGGTCAATGCCTTCGCCGCGCCGTACGGGCATATCTACCTGGTGCGCGGGCTGCTCGATTTCGCCGACAGCGAGGACGAAGTGTGGTTCATCTGCGCTCACGAGATCACGCATGTGGTGAAACGGGACTCGATCAAATCGGTGAAGAAGAACATCCTCTACAGCATCGGGGCGGCGATCCTGGGTGGCAAGAGCGACACGCTCGGCGAGGTAGCCGGGCTGGGCGCGGGGCTGCTGATGCTGCACTACAGTCGGGATGACGAACGTGACGCCGATGACGGCGGATGCCAACTCTCCTATGCCGCCGGCTATGACCCCCATGGTGCCGTCAGCTTCTTTGAGAAACTGGCGGCGAAGTACGAACGCTCGCGGCCATCGCAGTTGGAGCACCTGCTGCTGACGCATCCGGCGACGGGGACGCGGATTGCGCGCCAGCTCGCGAGGGCGGAACTGGACCCCAAAAACAGCGAGACGACACTGCGCATCGCACGCGGCTACCAGCGGCGGTTCCAGCACGGCGCTGCCATCAAGATGCTGCAAGCACCCACGGAGGCACACCCGGACGACGTTGATGCGCATCTGGCGCTGGGGGATTCCTACGCGGCGCTGGGTCTGCTGCCGCAGGCGACCGACGCCTACCAGACGGCACTGGGGCTGGACCGGAGCAATACGTATGCACTGCGCCAGGCCGGCGCGATGCCGGATGAGGCGATGGCAATGCCGACGATGGGGCCCACGCATCAGAAGAAGGCCGCGACGCTGCTGGCCAGCGTCGCGGACCTGGAGGGCTCCGTCGTCCTGATGAACACTCGGAGCAATCAGCTCAGCAACACCCTCGCTCAGAAGATGTCCGCGGCCGCCGAAACCAGCCGGAACTCGTCGAGCATGATTCTGAGCATCTCGGAGTCCAATCCCGACTTCTCCAGCTTCCAGCAGAACGTCTTCATGAGCGCGACAGGCGCGATAGCCGGAGCCAACAGTTGCGTCTATGCCATGGAGGCGCTCGACGGCCGCATGAGCACAGTGAACAGGGACTGCGGGAAAGTAAAGGGCCGGCTGGAGATGGCGCTGAGGCAGTGTGCCACAGGGAACGGCTACGGGCATGATGTCGAGATCGCCAAGCGCTCGCTGATCGCGTTGCGGCGGTCCGTCGAGGAGTTTGATGAGGCAATGGACAACACGCCACGGGTGCTGGCTGCCATCAGCAACGCACAGAATGCGGCGGCCGACACGTCCACATACATGCGGCTGATGGCGAGGCGCCCGGATGACGATATGTATAGTCAACTGGTCAGACAGGCGGCGAAGCAGACGCGGGAGCTGACCAAGATCGCCGACGGCGCAGTAGCCAAGACGAAGAAGATAACGCGGCAGGCGGAAGCTCGTGCGCTGCTGGCGCGCGTGAATATCGCCGCTCTCGGCCTGCGCCCGGAAATGAGACCGGTCTTCGATGGCATGGTCTCTCATTACACGCTGAGCCGGTCCGAGCAGGTCACCGCGTTGCGGAAGCTCGGCTTCGGCCATGGTGACGCGGCCTTCGCTCTCTGCGCATCGAGAAGCACGCAACGCGCGCCTGAGACGTACGGTGAGAAGCTGGCCGGCTACAGCCTCATCAACAGCCTCAACAAGGAGGGCGTCAAGCTCGGTGGGGCGATCGTGCTGCTGCGATACCTGGCGAATGCGATGGAGAAGGAAGTGGAATTCGCGGAGGAGCGAGGGTAGGAAGGGCGGACGGCAAACGGCGGACCGCAACGGCAAACGGAGTCGGGCTGGAAGCTGACCTACGCGAGGAGGGAAATGGGCAAGCGGAGGATAGTGTTGATGGCGGTCTCCGGCCTGGCTCTCTGTTGCGCAGTGGGCTGGGCCGCCTATTGCCGGCTGCTGCCGGAAGTGCAGTTGGGGTCTGTGCGGGTGCCTCGGTTGCTGATGACGTTCGAGCAGTACGAGCGCCAGGCGCGGCAGCAGTTCTACCGGAACCATCCGAGCGAGAAGCCGCTGAACTGGAAGCTGGCCGAGAAGGCCGTCGAATTCAATCGGACGCGCCCGATGCCGAAGTTCGTGCTGCATGAGAATGACTGCTCCGACTTCACCGACTGCATAGTGGACGAGGCGTTGGGCTACGTGGCCCGGTTCAAGCGTGGGTCGGGCCGGCACATCGCGGCCAGGCAGCGGCAATTGTGGCAGGTGTTTGTGTGGGACGGGAAGGAGCCGCTGCTGCCGGGAGATATGGTCTCCGTGCGTCACTCCGCGTGGTATGCCCCGGACCCGGAAGCCTGCGGGCACGTCGGTATCATCGGCGCCGACGGAATGGTCTATGACTGGACGAAGCTGCGGTCGTGGCGACAGCCTCGCTATGGCAGGAACACGGTGCAGTGGTTCGTGCGGCACTCGACGGAATTGGGGCAGGTGCGTATCTGGCGTCTGCATCCGGCGTACCGGTACCTGGTCAAGCCGGTGCCGAGCGTCAGAGGCGCTCAAGCCACGTGAATAATCGGGCGGAGTACTGATGTGCTGCCTGTGCGCCAGCCACATACACAATGCTTGTGAGAGGAGCTGAGATGATGGGTGGGCGTAGCTTCCGTGAAGCAGGCTGGGTGTGGGAAGGTCAAGGGCTCGACCCGAAGGTGCCGCCGTCTATCTACGGCGTGGGCGAGGGAGCGACGTACTTCGGGCTGGATCGCTGCAACCTGATGTTTCATCCGAATGATGAGATGAGCCTGGGCAAGCTGGCGGATAAGGCAGAGGTAGTGGCCGACATCTCGAAGTGGAAATTCGGGGAGATCCCGCCCCAGGAGGGCGTGCGGGGCGGCACCGGCTTCCGCAACTGGCGTGATATGGCCCCCGAGACGATCCGGTGGGAGGCGGAGAACGTCAGCCGGCTGTCTCTGCAATTTCCCAATGTAGTCGGTGCGATGATTGATGATACGACCGGGATGCTGGAGTATGACGACTACGGTGTCAGCACCGTGGCGACGATTCGCGAGGCCCTCCACAGCGCGAATCCTGAGCTGAAGCTGTGGATCGTCGTCTATTGGCAGCAACTGAGGGAGGCCTACTGGGAACCGTTTGTCGAGCAGCTGGATGTGGTGCACCTGTGGGTCGGCGATCCCTGGAAGCTGGTGAATCTGGAGGAATATGTGGACACGTGCGCCGAGGTCTTTGTGGGCAAAGAGATCATCGTGGGCAGCTATCTGTGCGACTACGGGCGGGTGCTGGCGGTGCCGATGGAGTGCGTGGCCCAGCAGTATGAGGTCATGTACCGGCTGTGGGAGGAAGGGCGGATCGGGGGCTATAGCATCCTGGGCAACTGCCTGATAGACCGGCATCCGGAGCAGGCGGCATGGATTCGTGATTTCATCGCCGAGCACTGAGGGAGGGGATACAGGCGGACGCTCGAGGTGCGGCTTCCGGGGAATGGCGGCGTAGAGGGAGACGTCCTCATAGATATGAAAACGCGACATGTCCAGCTCATCGTCGTCCTGGTGTTGGCACTTGCGCCGGCTGGCGGATGCGCGGATGAGGCGACGGAGCCGGTGCAGATCGCTTCCGGCCTCGTCAGCGGAATGCCTGGCGATGAGACCGGAGATGTGACCGTCTATCGGGGGTTTCCGTATGCCGCGCCGCCGGTGGGCCAGTTGCGGTGGAAGCCGCCGCAGCCCGTCGAGCCGTGGGAAGGCGTGCTTGCGTGCGAGAACTTCGGGCCGGTCTGTCCGCAGCCGAACAAGAAGATAGGCGTTTACGAGGCAGACAAAGCGCCTGCGGATGAGGATTGCCTGTATCTGAATGTGTGGACGCCGGCAGGGGCTTCTGAGAAGAAGCTGCCGGTCATGGTCTGGATACACGGCGGGGGCTTCACTATCGGGTCCGGCTCGATGCGGTACTACGATGGGCAGAATCTGGCGCGGCAGGGCGTCGTCATGGTGACGATAAACTCCCGGCTGGGGCCATTGGGTTTCTTCGCGCATCCGCAGCTTTCGGCAGAGTCAGAGCACGGCGTGTCGGGCAACTACGGGGTGCTCGACCAGATCGCGGCGCTGGAATGGGTGCAGCAGAATATCGCGGCGTTCGGTGGGGACCCCGATTGTGTGACCATCTTCGGGGAGTCGGCGGGATCGGTGAGCGTCTGCTACCTGATGGTGAGCCCGCTTGCCGAGGGTCTGTTCCATCGTGCCATCGCTGAGAGCGGCGCGGCGCAGTTCATGAAGAAGCGGCTGCGAGGAGATAATGCGCGCCAGGAATCGGCGGAGGCAATGGGCGTGCGCCTGGCGGCGGAGCTGGGCTGCGACGGCCCTGACGCGCTCGCCAAGCTGCGTCGGAAATCACCCCAGGAGCTACTGGACACAATCAAGCCGCAGATACTGTCCTCACTGGGTGGCAACAAGCTCTATCCCATGATTGACGGCTATGTATTGCCCGATGCGCCCGGCAAGCTATTCGCAGAAGGCAAGCAGCATAATGTGCCGCTGATCATGGGGAGTAATGCCGCCGACGGGAATATCTTCGCGATGGGTATGCCGCTGAGAACCGCCGCTGCCTACAAGATGTTCGCGCGGAAGCTGTTCCGGGGCTACGCAGACCGGATGCTGAAGCTCTTCCCGGTGGAGTCGGATGATGATGTGAAGGCGGCGTATGAGCGGCTGCTCACTGTGGCGGCGTTCGCCTGCCCAACGCGGCTGACACTGCGACAGATGAGTAATGTCGAGGCGGCAGCCTACCAGTACGAATTCACGCGTGTACCGCCGGTGCTGGCAAAACAAGGGATGGGCGCGATTCATGGCCTCGAGGTGCACTACGTGTTCCGTAATGTGAACCCCCGGATGCTGACCCCGGAGGATGAGGAACTCTCGCGAACAATCAGCGCGGCCTGGGTGCGCTTTGCGGCAACCGGCAACCCCTCCGGCGAGGGGCTCCAATGGCCTCCCTATGAGGAGCAGAACGCCCAGTATGTCGATTTCGGTGATGAGGTGAAGGTACGTAACCACCTGTATCGCGAGGAGTGTGACCTGCTGGAAGAAATCGGGTTCCCGCTCGTGAAATAGGCAACGGCAACGGCAAAGACAAAGGCAAACGGCAACGTGGATTAGTAAAGGCAAAAGGCAAAAGGCAACGGCAAAGGCAAGGTCGTGGGGGGGGGGGGCCCCGCCCCCCCGGGGGGG
>JAUWOG010000550.1 GCA_030612305.1 Armatimonadota bacterium
TCGCGTTCGCCGTCACGTCGAATTCGCCGTTCAGTGTCGCACCCGCGGCCGGTGCAGTGATCTCCACCGTCGGCGGCAGGTTGTCAACATTCACCGTCCTGGTCCTTGAACCGGTGACACCCAGGCTGTCGGTCGCCACGATCAAGATCGTCTGCTCACCGTTCGGGGCTTCCGTGCCAGTGAAGCTGACTGTGCCGCTGGCGGCGTCTATCGTCTTTGTCACGCCGCCGAACGTGACGTCCACTTTGGTGATCTCTGCGCCCGGCTCCTGCGCTGTAGCGGTTACAGTGACATCGAAAGGTGCGTGGACGTCTGAGCCTTCCGCTGGAGCATCATCAATCACTACTGTCGGAGGCGCTGTCGGCGGCTCGACGATGGTGACATTGACCGTATCCGTGCCCGTGTGTGCGGGGTCGGCCGTGTCGTAGGCCTTGACCTCGATTGCGTGCGGCCCCTCCGCAACCGTAGCGGTTTGCCATAGGTATGCGTAGGTGTTCGTCGCCGCGGTTGCGACCTCATTCCCTTGTCGCGTCGCCACGAGCGACCCGTCAATCCTGAACTCGACCTTGTCAATGTCTTCCGTGCTGGTAACCTCAGCCGTGATATTGGTGGCGGTGCCCTGGTCTATCTCCGCGTTGTTATCTGGCGTAGTGATGTTGACAGTCACATTTGCGACTTCCGTCACGTTGCTATGGCAGCCGACCAGCACTACCATCAACATTGCTACTGGCAATAACCACAGATACTTACGCATAACGAAAACCTCCCGACAGCATTGATTGGTGTCTACAGAACGCTTTTCTGCTGAGTACTTCTCTAGTCCTATCAGTTTCTCCTCCCCATGTCAAGAAAAAAAACTGGCAATCTGATACGCGACGCTTAGAACTCACGCCCTGGGCCGCAATAACTTGAAGCATTAGACCTCTCCACTGCCACTACTGTTCCCGCCATGGCTCTTCGCACATCGCTGGCGTGGACAAGTGGACCAGGCAGGCGTCTGTCGTGTGCCAGACTGGATTACCCCTCCCTTCGCACCGCCTCACTGCTGACAACAGCCAACGCGACTGCAGAGCCCAGGGACAAGTCAGCGATGATCGTGGGTTGGAGCAGTCATCGCTTCACGGGACTCAGAAATAGTATTCGGTTGTAAAGGTGAGCAGGTATTTCGGCCGCAGGTTGTTGATGGGGCTCGGTCGGTCCGGCTGTCCGTCTCCGCCCCCGTCTCCGCCTCCGCCGCCTCCGTCATCCGGTGTGGTCGGGTGGAAAGCGTCGCTGACCGTGGCATAGCCTCCCGTGCACGTGAAAGCAGCATTGAACCTGTCAGTCTGATAGGCGACTCCCAGCGACAATGACAGCATCCGCAGCAGACCATCAGCTACGTCATACTCGACGATCGTCTCCGGGTCTCTGCCGATCCCGCGCGCGTTTCGCACGTGCCCGTGGAAGTCCACATTGGCGTAGCTGAAGGCGAGGCCGGAAAGGAGAAGCCAGTCATCTGCCAGCGGCGTCTGCCGTCCATAGCGCACAGAAACCGTCGAGATTTTTCCGTTCATCCGCAGGCAGCGCACATCTGAGCCGAGTCCCGGAAGTGGCCCCTCGCTCACCTGGTCGTAGGTGCTGAAGCGGGTCCTCCGCGAGTCCAGCACAACCTGTTGGACGGCGCGGCCCTTCGTCTTGCGCCAGCCGATAGCCAGGGACGAATCCTCCATACTCCCGTCAACATCGCCGCGTCCTATCGCACCCACCATGATCGTTCCTGAACCGTCGCTCTCGTAGTCCCATCCGCTGGCAAACCAGGTCTCGGCTCCCTTGCGATACGTGACATAGGCTTCGCTGCGCTTGCTATCGCCTTCGACTGGAGCGGTGTAGTGATAGGTCTTGCGTGTCACCGACATCAATGTGCTTGGGCTTGCCCAGGAGTGCTGCAGACCGCACTCCCATCTGCCCTGCCGCCGGCTGAGAGCGAGAGTGCAGTCGCTGACATCGGAGCGGAGGCTGGGCCAATCCGTCGTGTTGTCAGGCAGGCGCAGGTTGTCGGTGACGCTTCTCCCCCACACTGTTGCGTCGCTGTCGCTCCAGCCGTACACAGCCCCGGCAACCCATCCGGATTGCGACTCGTAGCTGGCGCCAATCATGCGGCGCTTGCTCTCGAGAGAGGCGTTGTATCCGTAGCGGTCACTACGGTATCTGATGTCGTCGCTCACACACAGATTCTCAATGCCTATCGTCCATCGCCGCGCATCGTTCGTCCCGCCGATAGGCAATACCAATTCCTGCGAGGAGATGGAGGTATCCCATTTCCCCACTTCCCACGAGCTCTGCACGAGGCTCAGCGGGGTGTTGGCTGAGTAGTTGATACGCAGCAGGCTCTTGTCAGTCTGCGCAAGGCTTGTCGGGCGTGCCACCTGCGGGCGACCGGTTATTTGCCCCGGGATATCAGCTCCTCCCTCGGCCAGCGACAGGGTGTCCATGTGCCAGAGGAGATCAGCCGGGCTGTCGGCAACCACCGGCACGCACGTCAGCAGCCCCACGCTGACAGCTACTGCCCAAAGGGGAACTGGTTTCATGGCGGCGAATTCCATCACGGCCAACTTCATCGCGGCAAATTCCATGGCGGCGAATATGAGACAACGGGGCCGAGAAGCCCCGTTGCCTGCTGTTGGTGCCTTGCCGACCCAGCGTCCTGCTACTACCACCAAGGTTCATGTGCGATCTCGAGTGAGCCATACCGAAGCGACCAACTATCGTGGTCGGTGCTCCAGACTAGTTCCTTCATCACACTGCTGTCCGGGAAGACGCCGCTAAGCGTCTTGTCCGGTATGTCATCCCATTTCACCTCGCAACTCGTCCATGCCTGAGTGCCCACAGCGAG
>JAUWOG010000120.1 GCA_030612305.1 Armatimonadota bacterium
GCCAGTTGACACTGGGCGCACGGTATGCTATCCTTCGCCACGAGTGGCGCGGGACCTTCCGAGCGGCGAGCAAACAGCGACGACAGCAAGACCAACCGAAGCTCGCCGCTGTGAGAACTCGCGCTGCGCATGCATTATACAGCATACCAGTGACCTGTCAACACGGCTCAGGGAGCGCCCCAACACCACGGCAGAGCACGGTCTTCAGCGATCTCATCGTCAGAAAATCATATGAGCTCGAGACCGTGACCAGGGCCATGTGGGCAGCATCACGAGCGGGCGTGTGGTAAGCATCGCCGAGCCAGATGACCACAAGCTGGGCATGCTGTGCCTGTTACTGGGCAACCCAGGACCAAGTTGGAGCAGACCGTGAGTTCGCCAGAAGAGAGACCCAGCTTGGCGGAGCTAGGCGAGCGGGCGCGTACAGCAGTCGGCTGGCGGGCGCTTGGTCAGTTCTCCAACCAGGGCATCCAAATCGTCACCAGCATCGTCCTGGCGCGGCTGCTCATGCCGGACGACTTCGGCATCGTCGGCATGGCTGCCATTGTCACGGGGCTCGCCGGGGTATTTCGGGACCTTGGCTTCGGCCAGGCGCTCGTCCAGCGCCCGGAGCTACGCGAGGAGCACAAGCGGTCGGCCTTCTGGGTCACGCTGATGATGGCCGGCCTGCTCTACGGGGGGATGTACCTAGCTGCCCCGTACGCGGGGCAGTACTTTAGGGATGAGCGGATGCCTCCCGTCCTGCGCATCATGGCGCTATCGTTCTTGATGGCGCCGTTCAGCGTGGTTCCGCGGTCGCTTCTGCAGCGAGACATTGACTTCAAACGCCCGTTCTTTGCGGACCTGGCCGGAACGATTGCTTACGGCAGTGTCGGCATCACCAGCGCCATCCTCGGCTATGGCTACTGGAGTCTGGTCTGGGCGCTGCTGGCCTCGTCGGCCGTCGGCACAGTGGCCATTTGCATCATCGTCCGCTACGTACCACCGCTGATCCCATCCGTGCGAGGGGCGAGGGACCTTGTGGCATTTGGGATCGGTGTCACTGGTAGCGGGTTGCTGGGCTACATCTCAACGCGGGTGGACTATTTCGTCATCGCCCGTCAGCTGAGCGCGACCGCGCTTGGTTTCTATGAACGAGCGTATAAACTGATCGAATATCCGGCCAGCTTCACCTCGCGAATGCTCTATCCCATACTCTTTCCCAGCTATTCCCGACTTCAACATCATCCAGAAAGGCTGCGGCGCGCTTTTGGGCGCACGCTGACAACTGTGTCTCTGGTCGGCTTTCCGCTGCTCGCGCTTCTAGCGGCTTCGGCTCCTGAACTCATACCCGTTGTTCTTGGCGAGCAATGGACCGACGCCATAGCACCGACTCAGATCATGGTTGTCGCGGGTGCGGTCTTCATTGTTTTCAATCCGGCAGGAGCGCTGATTAAGGCCACTGGGTTCATCTATGTGGAGGTCTGGCTTCAGGTAACCCGCAGTCTGCTTCTTGCCGGTGCGACTTGGATCGGCGCATCGCAGGGCATTGTCGGGGTCGCGTGGGGCGTCATGTTGGCTAACTGCGTTCAGGCCATCATCAATGTTGCTGCGCTCCGCAAATGCGCGGGTATTGGGCTCAGGCACTACCTGACCCGCCTCAGGGGCACAGTCGGCCTCGCGGCGTTCGTATTTGTCGTCGGCGAAGGCGCACGCTTCGTTGTCGTGGCGACCTGTACCCCCTCCACAACTCTCGTTCTGACCGTGGCCACAGGCTGTTTGGCGGCAGCGGCGTATCTCCGTTGGGCGCCATTTGGAGAGGTCGCCGATGTGTGGCATGACTTGCTGCGGACCTCGCGCAAGTGGCCAGAGACGATTGGTCGCAGCGGGGGTTAGCGGTAGTCTGTCGCGGTCGGTTACTGTACGAGCCGTTGGGAATATCAGTCAGACGAGATGGAGGTACAGAGGAGAATGGCGGAGGCTGAACATATCGCCAATGAGGAGATCCCGATCGCGGGTCAATCGAGCGCCGACATCATGGAGCAGTCGCTTATACGCTACCGCTTTGCCAGCCAGTTTGTGTCAGGGGCCTCGGTGTTGGACGTCGGCTGCGCTGGCGGCCATGGCTCAGTGCTTCTCGCTGAGGCAGGTGCCGAGCGCGTTGTCGGCATCGACCGCTCGCGCGATGTTATCAGACACGCAGCACGTAATGCCGTACACCCACGGGTCAGCTATGCTTGCGCAGACATGCTGAGTTCGCCACAGGGAGCGACCTACGACGTGATCGTGGCATGTGAGGTCATCGAGCACTGTGACACGCCTCAGCATTTCCTTGATGCCGTGAGGGCCCTGCTGGCTCCCGATGGCACTTGCATCATCTCGACGCCCAACGCGGAACGACAGCTCAGGACAACGTACAGGAATCCATATCACAAATTCGAATGGACCGCGGAGGAGTTCCGGCACAACCTCTCTTCTGTGTTTGAAGAGGTCCACGTTTTTGGCCAAGGACGAATAGGGCCTGCCGTTCCACGCCTCCTTCGGACGTATTCCGTCGGGATCACTGGTCGTAGCTTCTGGCGGCGGGTCTTGAGACGGAGCGCCTATGAAGTGAGCAAGCTGATGGGATACAGAGAGGATCGGACTAGCCCAATCGCTGCGCTCGAGGAGTATTCCACGTACATTCCGGTGGTCTTGCTCGCGGTGTGCAGGGGGCCAAAACAGCCAAGGAGAATGAAAATGTCATCTGCATAGGCCCGAAAGATCTCGCGCAGAGAGACTGGCCTATGTCCAGTTAGCGTGTAGAAGATACGCCCACGCCTGAGACGCGTATGAGCAGAGGTGTGACACTTGGGTATCGCCAACGAGGAGATCCCGATATTGGGGCAACCGAACGCCGACATCGTAGAGGAGTCGCTGATACGCTGCCGCTTTGCCCGCCGGTTTGTGTCAGGGCGCTCGGTGTTGGACGTCGGCTGCGCTAGCGGACATGGATCGCTAGGGAGGTTGGGATGGATCTTCGAGATAGGCTGTTGCTGACGGTTCGAGACTTGCGCTTGGCAGTGCGTAGACTGCCTTATGTGCGTGGCCGTGGACGCTTGTTGGAAATGCCAATCGCTAGGTTCTATCTTGGCCGCCGAAGCCCAATAAGGTGCAGAACTGTGCATCAGACGATCATGACCGTCGACCCACGCGACCCCGGAGTCCAGCAGCAGATATGGAATATTGGCGAGTATGAGTCCTCCACCAGCCGTCTCCTCATACGCATATTGGAACCTGGGGACGTATTCTTCGACATCGGCGCACATGTAGGCTACTACACCTGCCTGACAGGGCGATTGCTGTCCCGCGGCCATGTCGTTGCGCTGGAGCCGAACCCCCCTATGTATCAGTTGCTCACCGAGAACATCATGGCGAACAAGCTGGATAACGTCACCGCGCTCCGGCGCGCGGTTTGGCATTGGACCGGACAGAAGATGGAGCTCAGTCTCGAGATGGTCTCGCCCGAAGCCGGGACACCATCGACTCAGTTTGTTGAGGCTCCTGTCGGCACCGAGGCAGGCTTATGCGCAGAGACCATCTGCATTGACGATCTCGTAGACGACCTGACCTGCGGCGACCCAACTGTCATGAAGCTGGACGTCGAGGGTGCCGAGTACAACGCACTGAAAGGCGCGAACAATACCCTCGGCCGAAGCATGCCAGTGCTGATTGTTGAGTACAACGATGAGAGCGCTGCAGCGTTTGGATACTCATCACGCGAGTTGATGCAATACATACGCGACGAGCATGGCTATCGCCTCTTTGTCCACGAATTCGGACGTAACTCGCCGCACCCGGAATTGCGGCCCTTCACTGGGATAGGCGTACGTGCCGGTGAAAACGTCATCTGCATAGGGCCGAGAGATCTGGCGCAGAGAGACTGGCCTATGTCCAGTTAGCGCGCAGGAGCCAAGCCCACGCCTTGGAGGCCCCTGAGCCGAAGGTAGCGGAGCGGACGCAGTTTGGTGCCATGACTAGTGCTCGCCGAATTGGGGGAACCGATGAGTGTGCTATTGTTTACGGAGAATTTCGCTCCCCTGCCAGGAGGCATAGCGAGATTCCTTCACGAACTCTGCGTTCACATACCCTGCCACGTGGAGGTCGTCACGACCGTCGCCGGCAGTAATGCCAACGAATCTGGCTATCACATTACGCGGGTCTGTTCTAGCAGCCGCATCATCAGAGGGCTTCCTACACTTCAAGTCTGGGCCAGGCTAGCCGCGGCGTTGATCCGCCACAAGCCCGAAGTCTGCCTTCTCGGACATGCACACGACGCACAGCTTGCACTTCCCTTCCGACTCGCCAAGCTGTTTGGGACTCACTACGGGATTATGGCCTACGCCATGGAGGTGCGCCATCTCTCAGAGGTATCAGGTGTACGAGGGATGCTTAGCGACGCCGTCTACCGACATGCCGACTTCGTTTTGGCCGTGAGCCACTTCACTCGCGACTTGCTGGAGAAAACTGGCGTCGATCCGTCGAAGATACATGTACTGCAGCCCGGCGTCAGCCCTGAGTTCCTGCGGACCCCAGATGCCCGCGATACGACGCGACGAGAACTCGGGCTCGGGGGGAATTTTGTCCTGGGCACTGTTGCCAGACTCGCGAGGCGCAAAGGACACGAAGTGGTGCTCAGGTCACTGGCGCGGCTTGTCCGAAGCGAGCCGGATGTCCGTTATCTGATCGTGGGAGACGGGGCAGAGCGCCGGCGGCTGCAGCGTCTCTCAGAGAAACTCGGGATCTCCAATTTGGTGCGTTTCCTGGGGCATGTCGATGCTGCCCAACTGCCCGGGATCTACGACGCGATGGACGTCTTCGTCATGCCGAGCCAACCGACCGAGAATCCCTACGACGTTGAGGGCTTCGGTATTGTGTTCCTCGAAGCTGCTGCCCGATCGACGCCGAGTATTGCATCGCCTGTTGGCGGCGTCCCTGAGGCGGTCGTTGACGGAGAAACGGGTCTGTTGGTTCCCCCTACGCCCGAAGCTGTGTCGGACGCTATCATTCGACTCAAACAAGACGAGCAAATGCGCAGCGACATGGGAAGACGTGCATGCGACAGAGTGAATGCTGAGTTCACTTGGCCTGTCGTGGCCCAGAGGTTCGCGAACATTGCCGGGCTTTCGGACATGCGTTGAGTCCAGCCGTCGCCTGGTCAGCATCTACGAGGATGTCATCGCAGGCCGGTCGCCGAGACAGGGAGATGAGTCCCAACATGGCGCCACCGAAGAGGCGTGATCGGAGACTGGAGTGCATGGAGGATGTCTCAACCGATGACTGATTCTGCGCCGAATGAAGAGCGCGGCGCCGTCGGGGAGGAACTGCCCACGGTGAGCGCCGTCATCCCCGCCTACAACGCGGTGGACACCATCGAGCGCGCGCTAAACTCCGTCTATGCGCAGACCTACCCGAACATCATCGAGGTCATCGTGGTGGATGACGGCTCGACCGACGGTATGACACGGGTGGTGCGCGAAAGGTGCCCGGGTGTAGCGACGCCCTTGCCCGAGGTGTGTGCCAGAAGTACCGGCACGCCAAGCAACAGAAACAGGGCTCGGCATCTGAGAGAGCTGCGCTGGCACTTTCGATTTGAGAACGCGAAGGATGAAAAGCAAGCGCACTCGATGGCGCGAACTCGTCTTCTCAAAGAGAAGCTGCACCGAATACCACGCAGCTTGCGCGGTAGAGCCGCCCAAGTGGTGAAAGGGCTGCTGAAAGCTCGTAGATCGTAGCTCAGAGCTCCCGTTGCTGGCGGGCCGGAAGCCCGCGCCACGAGCACCTTATCGAAGGCAGGTTGCCGTCAAGTGACTGAAACCTCACAGCACCACAGCAGAGATCACAAGCCCCTGGTCAGCGTAATCATACCCACCTACAATCGGTGGCCCTTAGTGACCGAAACCATTGACAGCGCGCTGGGGCAGGACTACCCCAACGTTGAAGTCATAGTCGTGGACGATGGCTCGACGGACGAGACGGAGACAGAACTGCCCAAGAGGTACGGCTCGCGGGTCCGATACCTCAAGCAGGAGAACCAGGGCCCTGGGGCAGCGCGCAATACGGGGATTGAGATTGCAGCGGGGGAGTACATTGCCTTCCTCGACAGCGACGACCTGTGGCTGCCAAACAAGCTCTCGGTGCAGGTGGCAGCGATGGCGGACAACGAGGAATGGGCCCTCGCCTACAACCCGTGCGTGATAGTCGCTGCAGACGGGCGCAACACGGGCCAGCTATACATGCATACCGGCCGAGGCAGGAGAGGCGATAACTTCGAACTGATGCTGAATCTGCAGCCGATCATGACCTCGGCGGTGATTATGAGGCGAGCCGTCTTTGACAAGGTCGGCGTCTTCGACGAACAGATGCTCAGCGCGCAAGACATCGATCTTTGGCTCCGCGTAACCATGCATTATCCCGGGGGCTACATCAGGGCGCCATTGACGCTAACGCGGGAGCACCCCGGTCGTTGGAGTCATTATGTGAAACCGACAGGCATCCGCATGCGTGCAGCCGTGTACATGTTCCGCAAGCTGTTGTCGAGCCTGCCACCCGAAAGAGAGAGTTCGCGTCCCCGAATACAGCTATCATTGCTTTGGTCCGAGTTCCATCTGCTCTGCCTGGACGCGGAGGGCCTTACGTGGGCGGAGTTCGCAGACGAAGTGGCCAAGGCCTTTCGCACAGCCAAGGATCTGTGCGCGATCCATCATCTCTGCGCCTGGACCGTGGAGGCCATTGGCGAGTGGGAGCGCACGCACAGCACGCAATCCCCAGCGCCTTCGGCCAGCCCGGAGCAGCTTGGCTCCCTGGTCGAGGTCATCGCCTCCGAGGCCCAACGGAGGGGATCGAGCAAGAACGCGTGGAAGGCCTGCCTCTTCTCCGAGCTGGGGCTCCACCGGCTCGGCCAAAGAAGAGTGGGAAGCGCGCTAGGATACCTGGCTAGAGGCGCTGGCAGGCATCTGCCCGCCGCCGTCGCCCACTGTGTCTGGGAGTTTGCACGCGC
>JAUWOG010000177.1 GCA_030612305.1 Armatimonadota bacterium
ACATTTATCGCAGGCGTCATATTCATCGCAGCCGACACACTTCTCGCAGGCGCTACACTTCTCGCCGCGGACGCGCTCAGCACTTGCGTCTCAGCCGGTGCCTCCCACGTCCCCTGCACATGCCCCTCACTTCCCCCGCCACAGCCGCACAACAGGACAATGCCCGCCGCTCCCAGCAACAAAATGAACTTGCCTTGTTCATACACGCGCACTGCACACACCTCTCAGCATCATCATTGGCCTGCCCACCGTAGCTCTTCTATTCTACTATTCATCACCGCTGGACTGCAAACCTCTCCGAAGCCCGACCCCCGCCGTAAGACCCCGATTCCATCTTCTCTCATCCCCCGTGCAACTTCATGAAAACATTCATGGAATACGGGAACAGCCCATTTCGTCATACCCAATTGGCAGGCGTTATCACCACGCGGTCGTTGCAGCGCCAGCACCCGACATCCAAAAGAAGGTATTCCGTCGCCCATCGCGAAATGTTTCATGAAGCGTGTATGTGGCCTCTGGACCACACGCGCGCTTTTACTTATGACGTTTCCTGGCCCGTGCTCCGTTCCATGCGTCCTATCATATTTTGGCACTCCTCGCTACGTCAGCGACACCCAATTGGTGACACGTCAATGACTAGGTTTATCGTCAGTTCGGCGGTCCTTGTCCTTCTCTGCACGATCGTCTGCGCACAGCCGCCGGCCACTTCCTCTCCGGCGGCCGAATCGTCACCTGACCTCACTATACCCCTGACGCTGGCCGACTGCCTGGCCATCGTCTGGCAGCGCCATCCGGACGTGACCATCGCAAGAGCCGGCGCTGTTGCCGCCAGGGCCAATGTCCGTGCGCAAACCAGCCAGCGCTATCCGCACTTGACCGCCGGATGGAATGTCCGCGAGTCTAAGAGCGGTAGCAGTGCCGTCGGGGCGAACAGCGCTCGCAGCACTCAGCGCGACGCGCAACTCTCGCTCACCTACACCATCTACCAGACCGGCCGCAGCACCCGCATTGCCAGGGCCAGAAACTCCGCACGCGCCTCCGAGTACTCTATCGCCAACACTCGCCGCACCCTCACCTATGACCTCACCTCCGCCTACTACGACCTGCTGGCCGCCCGCCGCTATGCCAGAGTCGCCATGCGCGCAGTCGCCGATGCCCAGCGCCACCTGCAACTCGTCCAGGCGCGCATCAACGCAGGCCTCGTACCTCGTGCAGACATTTTCCCTATCCAGGTCGAGGTCGCCGGGGCCCGCCTGGATGCTATCCGTGCCGAGACCGACATCAAGGTCGCCACTGCCGCCCTCAGAGCTCTGCTCGGCCTGCCACCGGCCACTACCTTCAGCCTTGCCGATACCCTCCCCGAACACGAGGCGCCGCCCGAGCTGGAGGAGCTAATGGCGCTAGCCGACCAACAGCGCCCCGACCTTGCCCAGCAGCATCTCAGTGTCCGGGCCGCCGCACTCGCCCTCAAATCGGCACAAGATGAGGCCGGCATCAAATGGGAAGCCGGGGCCTCTGCAGACTACGGCCGTCATACCGGCACTACCAGCGACTCATGGCAACTACGCCTTGGCGCTGAGTACCCGCTCTTCGATGCCGGCGCCACCGCCGCAGGAGTGACTGCCGCCCGCGCTGACGCCCAATCCGCACAATTCCGCCTCGACGCGCTCCAGCTCGACATCCAGAGGCAGGTCGAGCAGGCATTCCATCGCGGCCACCAGGCTGCTGCTGCCATTGACGCCGCGGTTGCCGCCCGCCTCAACGCACAGAACAACCTCGCGGCCGCCGAAGCCAAGTACACCGAGGGGCTCGCCATCATCATCGAAGTCACCGACGCACAGCTCGCTCTCCTCAAAGCCGAGCTCGCCGAGATACAAGCACGCTACGACAGTGCCATCGCGTACGCAGCTCTTGACAGCGCTACAGCCACCAACATACCTAATGTGGCAGGTGATCAGCAGTGACATGGAAACGCGTTCTTAGTGGTCTGCTCATCCTCGTCCTCATCGTCGGAGGCGTTTGGTACTACCGGAAGACAAAAGCCGCCAAAGCGGACGACGAACTCCCGGAGATCGAGACCGCCTCCGTCGAGCGCAAGGACCTCACCATAACGGTCTCCGCAAGCGGCACGCTTGAGGCACTCACCACCGTCGAAGTCAAATCACGCAGTGGCGGCGAGGTCACCGGCATGTACGTCGAGGCAGGTGACTATGTCGAGGCGGGGCAGCTCATCGCCCAGGTTGATCCCACCCAGATCCGCACCCGAGCCGACCAGGCATCCGCCGATGTCGTCGCCGCTCGTGCCAGTACCAGCCAGGCGCGCCTCAACGCACAACTCCAGGAAGTCCAGACAGCTACCACTCTCACACAGGCCCAAGCCAGCCTCGAAGTCGCGCGCGGGGACGTCAACCAGTCGGAACATGAGCTCGCCAAGGAGCGACAGACCAACGCCGACAACATAAAGAAAGCCAAGGCATCTCTGACCTCTGCAAAGGCATCCCGGACCCAGGCCACAATCCAGCGCGACGCTCAAAAGAAGCTCTACCCCGCCGAACTCCAAAGCGCACAGGCATCCCTCGAATCATCACGCCAGAATCTCGCCAAAGTCAAGGCCGGCCCCCGCATCGAGGAAATCCAACAGGGACGCGCCTCCCTCGACAGCGCCAAAGCATCTCTCGCCAACGCCAAGACCTCCCTCAAGCGTCGCCAAGCGCTCCTCGACAAAGGCTTCGTCTCAGACCAGGACCTTGACGATGCACGCAGGGCATACGACCAGGCGACAGCCGACCACACCCGCTCTACCGCTGCTCTCGCCCAACTCGAAGCCGGCAACCGCGCCGAGGACATCGCACAGGCACAGGCACAGCTTACCCAGGCCCAGGCTTCCCTCCAACTCGCCGAAGTCAAACATATCGAGATAGACATCAGAGAACAGTCCGTCACCGTCGCCGAGGCCAACGTAATTCAAGCCGAAGCACAGCTCGCCTCAACAGAAGCCGAGGCCCGCAATGTCCGGATAATGGAGCAGAGACTCGCCTCCGCAAAGGCCGGTCTCCGCAAGGCTGACGCAGTCCTCACACAGGCCGAAACCGGCTCCCTCCAGGACGACGTCAAGCGCCACCAGATTGCCATCGCCCTCATTGACCTCAAAAAACGCACCCTCGCGCTCCAGGACGCCGCCTATGACCTCCAGTACACCCAGATCGTCGCTCCCAGAGCCGGCGTCGTCATGTCGAAACTGGTCGAGGAGGGCACTGTCGTACCCGCCGGCACAGCCGCACTCCGCGAGGGCACTGGACTTGTCACCATCGCCGACATCAGCGAGATGTATGTCCTTGCTGATGTGGACGAAGTTGACATCGCGCCCGTCAACGAAGGCCAGCGAGCCGAGGTCTCCATCTCCTCCCTCCCCGACATCAGCCTCAAAGGCCAAGTTGTTAAGATCTTCCCCCTCGGTGTGGAAGACCAGAACGTAGTCCGCTTCCAGGTTAAGGTCCATATCCAGACCCCACCCATCTCCCTGCGGCCGGGGATGACTGCGGATGTGACGATCACAGTGGCCGAAAGGTCCAATGTGCTAGTGGTACCCGACCTCTGCATCACCCGCGCCCAGGACGAGACCACCGTTGAAGTGATAAGCGAGGAGACGCTGGAGAAACGGGAGGTCAAGGTGGGCCTGAGCAACTGGGAGGAGACTGAGATACTCGAGGGGGTCAAGGAAGGCGAGGAGCTTCTTATACCGCCGCCGCCGGGCACAGAATTGCCCCGCTGGATGGGCGGGGGAGACAGGACGCAAGCGGCCCAGCGCAATAGGTCACGGATGATGCGACAGCTCCGAAGTAGAGGGCGTTGACAAACATGCTAGTTGAAGTTCGAGACCTCACCAAAATATACGTGACAGGCAAACTGGAGGTCGGAGCCCTCCAGGGCATTGACCTCGCCATCGAAGAGGGCGAGTTTGTCGCCATCATGGGGCCATCCGGCTCCGGCAAGACGACACTCATGAACATTATAGGCTGTCTTGACCGACCCACTGCAGGAACCTACAAGCTCGCCGGCCGGCATGCAGAAGGACTCAGCGACGACCAACTCGCCGAGATCCGAGGCAAGCAGATTGGATTTGTCTTTCAAGTTTACAATCTGCTGCAACAAGCGACCGCGCTGCAGAACGTAGAACTTCCGCTGCAGTACGCCCGAGTCGGCAACCAGCGGCAAAGGGCGATGGACGCGCTGGCGAAGCTGGGGTTGGCCGACCGCGCCCATCACCTCCCCAGCGAGCTCTCAGGCGGACAGCAGCAGCGTGTCGCGATCGCGCGCTCCCTGGTCAACGAGCCATCCATCATACTGGCTGATGAGCCCACAGGCAACCTCGACTCGCGCACCGGCGCCGAAGTGATGGACATGTTTTCGCAGCTCAACGAGGATGGCATCACCCTGATACTGGTGACCCACGACGCCCGTGTCGCCTCCTATGCCGACCGACTGGGCGAATGCCACGATGGCAAGGGGGTCTCCGACGGACCCGTCCCGGACAGTGGCAAAGTCGAGGGGGAAGAGACTAACTGATGAATGTGTGGGAAGCCGTCAGGGTCGCTCTGACCGGCCTGCTCGCCAACCCGCTGCGCTCTTTCCTGACCATGCTTGGCGTGATCATCGGTGTGGCGGCCGTAATCATCGTCGTCGCCATCGGCCAGGGGATGAAGCAGGAAACCCTCGATCGCATCCAGGGCATGGGCACCAATCTGCTCACGGTCAGGCCCGGGCCTTCCCGGCGTGGCACCGTCGTCTTGGAGACGCCGACAATCAACCTCGAGCACGAAGACGCCGATGAGATCAAGAGAAGCGTCAAGGGCGTCCTCGACGTGGCACCCGAGGTCAGCAGCAGCGTCCAGGCCAAGTACCGCAGCAAGAACGTCCGCACGAGGCTGATCGGCACCACGGTGCAATACCAGACTGTGCGCAGCTGGGAGCTGGCCGAAGGGCGGTTCTTTGACCAGTCTGAAATCCGAGGGCGTAAGCGCGTCTGTGTTATAGGCAGCGAAGTAGTGGATGAGCTGTTCTACGGCAACTCGCCAACCGGCGAATGGATCCGCGTCAACGGGGTGCCCTTTGAAGTGCTTGGAGCTGCCGGGCCGGTCGGCGGCTCATGGGGAAGTCCGGACAACCAGATCCTCGCACCCATCACGACCGTTCAGCAGCGTGTGCTGGGGCGGCCATATCTCAGCACCATCGGAGTCTCAGCGCAGAGCCCGGAGGTAGTTGATAAGGTCGAAAAGAGCATCGAGATACTCCTACGGCGACGCCACAAGCTGCGCACCGGGCAGCCTAACGATTTCAGAATCATGAAGCAGTCAATGATGCTCAGCAGCATGGCCGAGGCGGGAGAGACAATGACCAGACTCCTAGGCGGCATCGCCCTCGTCTCCCTGCTCGTCGGCGGCGTCGGCATCATGAACATCATGCTCGTCTCGGTGACCGAACGCACCCGTGAGATCGGCGTCCGCAAGGCGGTCGGCGCTCGCAAAGGCGATATTATGTCGCAGTTTCTCATCGAGGCGGTGGTGCTCAGCGTCATCGGCGGCGGCATCGGTATCGGTCTTGGCGTGGCCGTGTGTAAACTGCTGTCCTCCAAGGGCACCTGGACTACCATCGTCTCGCCGACGTCAATGATCTACGCCTTTGTCTTTGCCGCGGCCG
>JAUWOG010000226.1 GCA_030612305.1 Armatimonadota bacterium
CCCCCCCCCCCGCCCGGCGGGGTGGCGCGGCCCCAACCGCGGTGGGCGGGGGGGGCGCACGCGGGGCGGGGCCCCCGCGCGCGCCCCGCAGCCCGCCCGCGACGTTCCTGGCTTGCAGGTCTGCCGCTCACTCGCGGCGAATTGAAACCAACTGCCACGTATCGTTCATCTCTCAACTTTTGGAGTGACCCAATGAGGCGCAATAACTATCTGCTGGCCGTCGCGATGCTGTCACTATACCTGTGCGCGCAATCCATCGCGGCCGACGACAACATCCAGTTCGACCCCGACACCATGATACGGGCCTCGGACGTCCGCCCCGGCATGACCGGCATCGGCAAGTCCGTTTTCCGTGGCGTGAAGGTCGAGGAGTTCACCTTCAAGGTCGTCGGCACGATGGAGAAAATGGTCCTCGGCAAGGACATCGTCCTTGCGCAGATTACCGGCGGCCCACCCATCGAGCGTAACGCCGGCGTCATCGGCGGCATGAGCGGCAGTCCCTGCTACATACGCGGCAAGCTGCTCGGCGCCCTTGCCTACGGCTGGGGATGGCAGAAAGAGGCGCTCTGCGGGATCACTCCGATAGAGGACATGCTCCAAAGCAGTTGGCGCTTCGAGGGAGGGCAGGCGGCCTTGCCGACCGGCCGGCTCATCGCCCGTAGCCCTGTCCACTTCAACGGTCGCACCATAACCGGCGCCGTCATCCACATGCCCGGCTCACCCTTGCCGCAGCTTGATCCCCACACCATCATCCTCCGGCCTGTCGCGCCGCAGATCACGTGCAGCGGCATCGGCCCGCAGACGATGAAGCTGGTGCGTGAGATGTTCGCGCCGCTGGGCCTCGAACCCCTGGCCGGGCCCGGAAACAAGACCGACCCCGTCGCAGTGGAGCTCGAACCCGGCAGTGCTGTCGGCGTCCGCCTCATGCAGGGCGATTTCGACTTCTCCGGCATCGGCACGCTCACCTGGCGCGACGGCGACCGGGTACTCGCCTTCGGTCATCCCATGATGCAGCTTGGCGCTACTAATATGCCCCTATGCACCGGCTGGATCCACGACGTCATGACCAGCATCTCCAGATCATCCAAGATCGGCGCGCCAATGACCGACGTCGGCGCGATGATCCACGACAACCCCTGGGCCATACGCGGGCGTCTCGGCGAAGTCCCACGCACCATCCCCGCCACCCTCCGCATCGTGGATTCGTCCCGCAATGTCACTAAGACCTACAACGTCCGCGTTTGCAACCAGCCCGACATCACCGCACGCCTCCTCACCATGGCCACCATGTCCGCCGTCGAGGCCACCTTCAACACCGGCTACGAGGGCACTGCCAGGCTCCACTACAAGATCCTCGGCCAGAAGGGCGATGTCATTGAGCGTAGCGCCACATTCCATTTCCAGCAGTCCGCCGTCTTCGACCTCATGACTGAGATCGCCTTCCCCATGTACATGCTCGAAGAGAACCGCTTCCGGCCACAGAACATCGCCTCCCTCGAACTCACCGCCGAACTCGACGAGAAGGACAACCGCGCACTCATCGAACGCGTCTATGCCGAAGAGACCGTTGCCCGGGCCGGCGAGCCGCTCCACATCCACGTCGTCATCAGGCCCGACGGTGGCGAGCCCACCGAGCGCGTCGTCACACTCAACGTGCCCATCGAGACCCCCAAAGGCTCACTCCGCCTTGGCGTCGTCAGCGGCGACATGGCCTGGATGTTGCGCTCCCGTCTCCGCCTCCTCACACCCACATTCAACGATCTCAGCTCCCTCATTGATTACTTCCAGAAGCTCGAACAGAGCACCGATCTCGCAGTTATCGCCGCCTTACCCGGCACCGGCCTGATGGTCGGCGATACGCCCATGATGCGCCTCCCCGGCTTCATCTCCTCCCTCATCACTGACTCCCCGCGCACTGACCTCGGCAGCGGCAAGGCTGAGCTCTCCAGCATCGAGAAATCCCCCTGGGTGCTTGCCGGAATGCAGTACATGGCTCTTCCCACCGCCGACCGAGAGGGCGCAAAGGGCGCCCAGCCCGCCAAGTCCCAGCCCGGCATCCCGCCGCCACCTCCGTCGCCGGAAAAGACCTCCGTTACTACCGGCGTTCAGCCGCCTGGCGCTATCGCTCCCATCACTCACTTCTGGGCTGCAGACGCCTTCCCCGAGCCTCTCGCCTCGAGCCTGCGAATGCGTGCTGCGGCCGAGGACATCCCTTCGTCCCCGCCTGCCGATGCTCTCAAGCTGCTGCGCGAGGCGGAAGAGGACAATGACAAGAAGCCTGATGAGGCGAAGAACGGCCCCGAGGAGCCCGAGAAGCCGGACAAAGACGAAGAAGAGAAGGACAAACTCACCGTCCGCCAGCCCACCATCTGGACCCAGACCACTGCCGCTGAGTTCCTCGAAGGCGAACTCAAGGGCCTCGCGGTCCGCAGTGATGGCCTCGTCACGCTCGCGCCGCATGTGGCGAAGCTCGACGCCATAGGCGAGTTCTACGTATCCTCCGCCACCACCGACGCGGCTGGCAATACCTACATCGGCACCGGCAGTGAGGGCCGCATCTACAAGCTCGACAAAGACGACAAGCTCACCCTCTTCTGCGACCTCGACGGCCTCATCGTGACCGCTCTTATCGCCGATGAGAATGTCGGCTTGCTGGCCGCGACCATTCCCGGCGGCACCATCCACCGCCTCACTCCCGACGGCGAGGCCACCATCTACTGCGAGCTGCCCGCCGACTACGTCTGGGCGATCGGCAGGACCGCCCAGGGGAAGCTCGCGGCCTGCACTGGCGCTGCCGGCAAGCTCTACGAACTCCTCGGGCCGAATGAGTACCGCCAGCTCGCCGCCTTCGCCCAGGCCCACGTCATGTGCATCGCCGCCGACGAAACCTGGACCTATCTGGGCACCGCCGACCAGGGCGTCGTCTATCGCCTCGACGCCGACGGCCGCTGCACCGCGCTCTTCGACGCCAAGGACAAAGACATCACTGCCATCGTCGCAGCCGCCGGCAAGCAATACCCTCCCGGAACGATATGGGTCGCGACCGCGGGCAGTGCCGGCGCCGTCCATCAAGTCGCTCCCGACGGCCGCACGACCCAGGTGTACAGCGACAAGAAGACCCCGGTTTACGCCCTGGCCTCGCTGGACGGGGTGCTCTATGTTGGCACCGGCGACGAAGGCAAGCTCCTCTGCATCGCCGGCAAGGACCATCACAGCGTGGTCTACGATTCCGACAACGCCTCCATCACCTGCCTCCAGCCGGTGGGTGGCACCCGCATGTATGTCGGCACCGCCAACCTCGCTGGTCTGCTGCGTTTCGACACCGCCCAGCCCACAACCGGCTCCCTCGAATCATCCGTCCTCGATGCGAGTCACATCGCAACCTGGGGCGCACTCCACTGGCAGGTCAAAGCCAATGGCGGGGCCACTGCCGAGCTGTCCACCCGCTCCGGCAGCAATTCCGACCCCTCCGACGCCAGTTGGAGCACCTGGACGGGCCCGTTGCTCAATGGTCAGCCCGGCGAGGCAGGCAGTCCGCGGGCCCGCTATCTCCAGTACCGCCTGCAGTTGGCCCGAACGAAGCCCGACGCCCACGTCGAAGTCGGCAGCGTGAGCATCGCCTACCTGCCTGCCAACCAGCCGCCCAAGCTCAAGATAAAGAAGCCCGCCGAAAACGCCGTCATCTCCGACGAGTACGACATCAAGTGGGATGCCTCCGACCCGGAGAGCGACACGCTCAGCACGGCTGTCCATTTCCGTCGCATTGGCGAGAAGAACTGGCGCCTCCTCACCGACGACACGGACGACGAGTCATACGAGTGGGACACCTCCGAAGTCGAGGGCGGCCGCTACCAGTTGCGCATTGCGGTCAGCGACAAGCCCAGCAACCCCGGCCATCCCATGAGCCACGAGGTGACACTCGAGCTCCTGACCATAGACAACGCCGACCCCCGCATCTGGGTGGACACCATCGAGACACGCGGCAAGAACCTGGTCATCGGCGGTGTTGCTGCTGATGACTTGTCATCGGTGGTGGAGGTCTGCTACCGGTGCGATGACCGCTGGCTGGGCGCGCGGGCCCTCGACGGCATGTACGACGGCCGCAACGAGCGTTTCCTGATCGAGATGCCGCTGCCGAAGGAGAGCGCGGAGGTGACTCTCCGCGCACGCGATGCCGGCGGCAACCACACCACAATCATCGTCAAGTGGCCGGAGCGCAAAACGGTCGTCCCCGCCGGATAGCTCACTCATCTTGCCTCTTGCCTTTGCCGTCGCCGTTCGCCGTTGCCATTCCCCCTGCCCTCCACTTGTGGTATAATGAACTATACGCAAATCCGCCTGAACAAAACAGGCCTTACGCACATCAAATGAATTGAAGACCCCATCTGCACGGGGGCGTACGGCACTCTCCAAAGGGGGTAGTGACATGAGACGTTTCTACGCCTTATTCACAGCCGTCGTGGTGGTGGCGGCCGTACTGACCGTCGCCACAGTGTGCCCGGCCCAGAAAGAGCTTATCATCTTCAGCGGCGATTTCGACAAGGCTGAGGCCGCTGCCTGGGGAGCCGGTACAGCCGAACTCACCGAGGAGCAGACTTATCTCGAGCGCGAAGTCCTCGAGATCGGCACCATAGGCTTCCACGAAGGCGGACGCCTCCATCTGAAGACTCCCGCCGACATGGGTGCCTACCTGTCTGAGCCGGAGAAGAGCTTCCTCGTCCTCATCGTCAAGATCCACCAGGAGGAAGTTAAGACGCCTCAGCAGCAAGGCGGCCCAGGCGGCCCAGGCGGCCCGGGTTGGCCTGGCGGCCCTGAAGGCCCCGGCATGATGCTGCCGGACGATCCGGGTATGCATCCTCCCGGTGGCCCGCCCGGAGGACCTCCCATGCCACCAGGCGCACTGCCCGACATGCCACCGCTACCAGGACCCGGCGGACCCGCAGGACCTGGCCATCCCATGCCACCAGGCATGCCCGGAGGCCCTGGTGGTCCCATGATGCTGCCCGAGCCCGGCATGGAAATGATGCCCGGCGGACCTCCCGGCGCAGAAGGCATGCTCGGCCAGGGACAGCAGGCACCCCAAGCTCCGCCACCCATGGTCACCAAGCTCCG
>JAUWOG010000056.1 GCA_030612305.1 Armatimonadota bacterium
GAAGTAGAAGACGGTAAGCATTCCGATATCCGCTGCCGCAGTGAGCATATCGCGCAGATACGGCCACACCAGAGTCGCGAAGTCAGTCTCGGATATACTGTCCGCGCCCGTGAGACACTCCGCGCTGCACCGACCGCGCAGCCCGGACGCGTGCATTGCGCGTAGGGCGGCAATGCGATTTTCCATGATACGTTCAAAGAGCCTGCCCAGCACCTGCGGCTCTTCGTGACCCATCCGCATGAGGCCCGCGAATCCGAAGACCTGATAACCGCCCCAGACGGGAGTCCCCATCGCGCCATTGAGAAGGAAGCGCTCGCCCCCGCGGCCCTGCGAGCGTGCCACCATCTCCCGTGCGGTATCTGTCATCCAGCTTTCCGAGGAGACCAGCGGCACGAGGGCATCAATATCACTGTCACCGCTGATGGTGATTTCCCTGTCCCAGACGTCAACAGAAGAAGTCGCCGAAGCGTCATACGGTGCCTCGTAGTCGGTACTGCCGGACCCATCCGCACTGTGCCAGACGCAGGAGCCTTCAGCGATCTCCACACGCGACCCATCGTGCGTCCCCACTGATACCCACCAGCGACAGGGCATCCAGTCCGGCGGGTCGTCAAACACCCGCCACGTGCGGTCCCAGGCCTCGAGATGCGCCTCCATTTCATCATCGAGGCATAGGGTTATCTGAGCCTTGCCGGCAGCCATTTCCCGATAGACCTGGGCGAGTTTGCGGCGGCGGATCGGCTCGCAGAAGAGGCTCATATACAGCGGTGCGGCAGGCACGGCCTCCGCCTGTTCACCCCGCAGCGTACGTTCGAGGACGTTCACAGCCGCGCTGTCAGTCATGGCCCGTTTCCCTGCGGAATGCACACCCGAACGGCCGGCAATCGCCTCATCTTGTCCATCACGTCGTCTCCCCGAGAATCGCCGCCACCGTGGCCGCGTTCTCTTCGACCATGTTATCATTGTCGCCGCGATACATGCCTACGTTCACGCAATCGCCTGCTTTGATATTGGCGAACGCGAACTCCAATGCCTCCCTGGCATCCACGCGTCCCGCCCCCATTATCTTGTAGCCGATGCAGGGCTTGTGTATCTCGCGCATCACCTCACACGCCGGCGGCGGGTCCTGCGCGTCGAACTTCTCCCCCTTGCCGTCGTGCAGACTCCCGCAGTTGAAGAAAGAGACCACATGGAAATCTGCGGGCAGGCCGGCTTCGTACATCCAACGGTGCGCCTCTGGCGAATGTGAGCCGACACCTGCCGGGATGCCGTGGTCGTGAATATGGCCGATAGGCTCCTTGAGGGCGTCAAGGTCGCGTTCTGCATACGCCTTGTCCCCTGTTCCCCCGTGAATGTAGGCAGCCCTGGCACCGAGGCGCACGCCACGCGCCACAGCGTCACGGAATTCATCAGGCTTCACACCGACCTGAAGGATCCACTGAATCTGCCCGCCCTCGCTGTAGTACTCCCGCATGATCCCCTCGATGTGGTCATCGGACCGCAGCACCGCCGTCGTGATTCCGGCTGCCTCCGCGCGCTGGAGAGTCTCCTTGATGCGCGCTGCGGTGTAGTAGTTGACCATCTCCTCATCGCGCTCGGGGCCCTGGTGGCTGAAACCGCTGAACGGATTGCCGCCCACCATGAGCCTCGATACTTCGAGGCCGCAGAACTCCACGGTCGGGATCATCGTTTCCCCCTCTCTTCGTCGCACGGATGTGCGGCGGGAACGGCTCACGCTTCGGCACGGCAGCGACAGACTAAAGCCGGCGTTCCTGAGGCCCGCCGGCTTGCCATATATGTAGGACCGGGCTATGTGGTGGACGGCTGGTTAGCCGCGCCTCGGCTCGAAGACGTACTCGCGTGGCGTGGTGGATTTCTCATAATCCTTCGGCTCAGCGATTCGTGCCTCTATCTCCGCCTTGTCGCCAACTTTCTCCAGCCGCTCGTAGATCAACGCCCAGACGCAGTCCTTGTCCGGGTCAACTTCGCATTTGCCCTTGTCGGAGCCCCCACAGGGGCCGTTGAGCTGGCCCTTTGGACATCGGGTGACCGGGCAGATTCCGCCGTACTGGTCAGCGATGCACTCGCCACACAGCGAGCACCACTCGTAGAACTCGCCCCCACGGAACTTGTCAGCCGCGAAAGTCGTGTCCAGTGCGGCATACACGAGCTTGTCCTCCACGATTTCCGCCACAGCCTGGAGGCCGGCCCCGCAGGCCATGACGAGAAGCGCGTCGGCCGCCTCGATTGCCTCCTTCTCACCCCTCAGCAACCGCTTGATGTCGAGGACCTGGCATGTGACATCCGGCACGATGGTTCCAGTCACCGTCTTGCCGGCCTCCTCGAGCTTCCCCTTCATCTCTTCCACTTCATATTCCCCGCCGGTCTGAAGTACCGTAGCGCAGTCCCCGCACCCAACGATGTAGATACTCTCTGCTGCCGCCAGCGTCTCCAGCAGTTCATCGAAATCTTTGGCTTGTGTCGCAATCACCGCGTCATCTCCTCATATTGCCGCATGTTGTATTCACCCGCGCCTGGTGACATCGGCCAGTCCGGTCGGCCCGGCCACACGGCGCTTATCAACAATGGCGATTATAGCGGCAGACGGAAGCTATTGCAACCTCGGTCTCTCAGGGAGGTGATTGCGCTCGGACGTGGAAAACTACGATGCGCAGGATGATGGACATGCCGAGAGGTTGAGTTGCATGGATAGAGGAATTGCGGTCGTTGTGGTCCTGAGCTTTCTCATGCCAATGACACGAGCGATGGCACTTGAGGTCACTTCGGTGGCCGCAATTGACTCCCCGCGACTCGTTGTGATGCCCTCGGGGAGGATGTACCTGCTCCGCGAGGCCGAGGTGGAACTGCCTGCCGGTGAGAGTGAGTTCTCATTCGACTACGCCGCCAACGGCCTCGATGAGCCGGGCGTTGTGCTACGCGTGGCAAGCCCTTCGGACGACGTCAGCATCACCGGCCGCTATCGCCGCCCCGACATCCCCGGCAAGGTCTTCTGGCAGCTTTCCTCGACAAAGCCGCAAGCAGCGACGTTGCGCCTACGCTGCACACCCAAGGGCTTGTCCATGACCGTCGCCTACGAAGCCATCCTGGGTGAGCGAATGGACCTCCGCGCCTACGTCACCGTAGTGAATGGCGGGAAGATGGACATGGAAGCTACCACGGTGCGCCTCCCTTCGGGGGATCGCTTCACTGCGAACGTCTCTGCAGGCACCACTGTGACGCAGGACTTGCTCACCATCACCGAGATTCCGTACACGGAGCAGTACGTCTATGATGCGGCGGCACACGGCAAGGAGGTCGCGCGCATCATCGAGTTCACCTCACCGCTGCCGCGCCCCGGATTGCCAGCGGGCCCAATCAGCTTCTATGCCGGCGAGCCCGGCACGAGCACTGTCCTGGGCGGCGCTTCCATTCCCTTCGTCCCGGGCGGCACGCCGGTCAAGCTGGCCGTCCGCAAGCTGCCTGACATCATCGTCACCGGCGGGATGACGGAGACTGTGCAACAATCAATCAAGACCGACGTCTATAAGAAACTGGCCTTCTTCGATCAGCAGGAGAACTATGAATACCAGCTCCGCAACGGCAGTGGGCGCGACATCAATCTGGTCTTCCGAGCCCATTGTGACGGTGATTGGAAGATCCTGGAGAGCTCGCAGGAGTACGCGCGCACCGATGCTACGACCGTCGAGTGGCACCTCTCCATCGCCGCCGGTGAAGAACTCACACTGGGCTACAAGCTGCTGAAGAGCAGATTGACGCCCTGAGAGCAGGGCAAAGACAGCCCCGCGAAGCTGAGAGAACCGCACCACACATTCGGGAAAACCTCTGACGACGCAATTGTCGCGCTCGGTCGGTGATGAGATGCTCATTGACGCCAACACATGTTTCGGTATGTCACCCACCAGGCGAGTGCGCTACGCACAGGCGGTTGCCAGAGGGCGTATGGTGCGTTCCATCGCGCAACTGCCGGAGACTACCCAGGATGTGGACTGGTCGCTGGAGAATCTGCTGCGCATCATGGACAAGTACGGCGTGGATCGCGCCTGCACTTACAGCCTGCGCGGCAAGCTGTACGAATTCATCAGTGGCAATGACGAGACGTGGGCCGCCGCAGAGGAACATCCCCGGCTCGTTCCTGTCGCAACCATTGATCCCCAACGCCATTTCGGCTGTCTGGAGGAGGCCGAGCGGTGCGCGGATCGCGGATTCCGCATCTTCCGCTTCTTCCCCGACGAGCAGGCCTGGGACATCGGCTGCCTGCCGTTTCTGCGTCTCTGCGAGGTGCTCGCCGGGTGGCCGGTCGCGGTAATGCTGCCCGCCGGTCCCTGGGGCCAACAGACCCGCATTGGAGAACTGCTGTGCTCCTTCGGGTTCCCGGTAGTGGCGATGGACGCGACCTTTACCACGGTCGCGGAGAGCATCGCTGTCGCCGCCCGCTACGACAATTTCTTCTGCGAGACCAGCATGATACACACGGTCGAGACTGTCGAAGGCTTCGTGACTGAGGCGGGGCCGGACAGCCTCATCTTCGGGTCCAACTCCCCCGAGTCATACTTCCCAAGCGCGTCCGGCCTGGTCAATGTTGCCCGTGTCACCGAGGCTGCGAGAAGTCGCATCATGGGCGGCAACGCGGCTGACTACCTCCTGGGTGGAGCCTCCCCGTGAAGAAGATAGACGTCCATGCACACTACGGAGTCTGGACGTCCCCCATACCATCGGCGAATCCGGTGGACCGCCTGCTGCGGCTCTGCGAGCGGGAGCAGATTGAGTACATGGTCTGCTCGTCGGCTCTGGCGCTGCTCTATGATATGCAGGCAGGGAACGCGGAAATGGCCGAGGCATTTCAGCCACACGAACAGCTCCTCGGCTATGTCTATGTCAACGCCAACTTCCTCGATGAGTCCGTCGCCGAGATGGAGGCCTATCTGCCGCTGGACGACTTCGTCGGTATCAAGATTCATCCGCGCTTGAGCGGGGTTGCCTGCGACGATCCCCGGATGGCCGACCTCTTCGCCGAGGTAGCGGCGCGGTCATCGCTTCTGCTCATGCACACCGTGGACCGCTACGCCGCACACCAGATGGCTGAGTTTTCTCGGCAATACCCGGGGCTGAACATAATCCTGGGTCATTCAGGGCACACGGACGCCAATGAGGCGGCACGGCTTGCTGCAGAGACGCCGAATATCTATCTTGACTTCTGCTGCGAGTGGCCGGGGTCCGGGAAGGTCGAGCGCGCACTGCAGATATGCGGCGCGGAGAAGATCGTCTTCGGCTCCGATGCCGACCTCCTGGAGCCGGCATTCACACGCGGCATGTTCGAGGGCGCCGACCTCACGCCGCAGCAGGCGCAACTGATCTACCGGGACAACGCCGCCGGCTTGCTCGGGATACCAACTGATACAGCAAATTCACCGCAGCCGCAGGGCACGCAGCAAGGGTGATCCGATGGAACGCATCAACATCCCGCGCATGTGCGGGACGTGCAAGCTCGATCCCACGGACGCGGTCGTGGCCGGGTCATACGGCACCTGGACACTGACCTATACCGCCGGCGAGTGGGGCATTGACGATGGCGGCACTATCCTCATCCTGTGGCGCTTTGCCACCGACTGGGGCACGCCGCAGACCCAAGACCGGGCCGCCGCCGACTACCTGACGGTGGCCACCGACGGAACTGCTCGCGTCCGTGCGCACTTCGATTCGAAGGCGCATATCCGCCCCTGGCGGAAGGGCGTTGTGCTCGATGTGTTCGACGACGGCCTGCTCCCCGGCGAGCAGGTAGTCGTCACCTACGGCGATACCTCCGGCGGCTCTCGCGGCTCGCGCGCTCAGACCTTCTGCGAGGACACGTTCGAGTTCCGCGTGCTCGTCAATCCGATAGCGACCGGCGAATTCACTGTGCTGGAGGACTGCCCCGAGGTGACTATCATTCCGGGGCCTGCGACGGCCGTCAAGGCCATTGCCCCGACGCAATGCAAGCCCGGCGAGCCAAGGAATCTGCTCATCAAGTTCGAAGACGTCTGGGGCAATCCGACTGCCGATTTCTCAGGAGACGTCAGCATCGCTGCAGAGCCAGGCATCCGGATGCCCTCTCAGTTGCCCTTCGCCCCCGACGAAACTGGTATCATGAGTGTCCCTTTCAGCGCACCCGAAGCAGGCGTGTACCGGTTTGACGTGACGACTGAAGCCGGGCTCGCGACCCAGAGCAACCCGCTGGAATGTCAGGAGGATTATCTGCTCAATCGCTTCTGGGGAGACCTTCACGGTCAGAGCGAGGGCACCGTCGGCACGAACACGGTCGCCGACTACTACCGCTTCGCACGCGACAAGGCCTGCACGGATTTCTCCTCCCATCAGGGGAATGATTTCCAGATTACGCGCGATGACTGGCAGGAGATCACGGACGAGGCTAAGGCCTCCACTACGCCGGGGGAATTCGTCGCTTTCCTCGGGTATGAATGGTCCGGCAATGCGGCCGGCGGCGGGGATCACAACGTCTTCTATCTGCGCGACGATGAGCCGATTTTCCGCTCCGGCCATGCCCTCATTCCCGACAAGTCCGACCTCGACACCGACCGGTTCCCCATTGAGGCGCTGCATGATGAGCTGCGGGACCGCGATGCCATTCTCTGCGCGCACGTCGGAGGAAGGCGCGCGACGCTGAGCCGGCACGACGAGGAAGTCAAGCGTCTTGTGGAGGTGTACTCCGCCTGGGGGGAGTTCGAGTGGATGCTCACTGAGTCCCTGGCGCTGGGACATACCGTCGGCGTAGTAGCGAACTCCGACGGGCACAAGGGGCGACCGGGTGCCAGCTATCCGGGGGCCGGTCAGTTCGGCGTGTATGGCGGGCTGACGTGCATCTACGCCTCCGAGCTGACTCGCGAGGCGCTCTTTCAGGCCCTCTACGACCGCCGCTGCTACGGCACGAGCGGCCAGCGTATCATCGTGCGCTTCTCCGCCGACGACCTCTTCATGGGCATGTGCGCACCCGACCGGCATGTCAGCGAAGTCGAGTTCGCTGCGCAGGTCTATGGCACCGCCCCCATCGAGAGCGTCGAACTCTTCGCCGATGCGGAGGTTGTCGCCGGCTATGACGGCTTCGCAGGCCGCATCCCGTCCAACAAGCTGAGAGTGAGCTGGGGCGGAGCACGCATACGTGGTCGCGACCGAGCCGCGCACTGGGCCGGCAACCTGCAGGTGGATCACACCAGCATTCTCGACGTGGCCCCCTACGCATTCGACAGCCCCAGCGAGGGGATCGTCGGCGCTGATGCCGGTCTCGTGATGTGGCGGTCCATGACCACCGGCGACGAAGACGGTGTCATTCTCCACCTCGCCGACCCGGATGCAGCGGTGCTCAGGTTCAACACTCCGACATACAATTTTATGGTGGCCGCGAACGATCTGCAGGACATGCGCCCCCACACGTACGATGCCGGAGGTGTCGGCCTGCACGTCACACTCCGCCGTTTGCCCGAAGAAGCCCCCCCGACCGATGTCAGCCTGCAGTGGCACGGCGATCAGGCCGGCTTCGTCCCCGCCGCCTATTGGCTTCGTGTGCTCCAGACCGACGGTGCAAAGGCCTGGACCAGCCCCATCTTCCTGCGCGACTGAGCACCCGCGTAGCCGCCATGCACGCACAAAGAAAAGGAGAGCCGCAAGGCCACATCCGGGCCGGTCGCGACTCTCCTTCGATTGCGGGCGGACGTCTTTCCTATGGACGCACGGTGAGCAATTGCGCCGTGATGTCCGGGCAGTGGTAGATGAACCAGAGCTCCTCTTGTGTCAACGGGGCCTGGTTGTGGAGGTTGGCAAGCTGCGCCAACTTCAGGACGCGCCGCTGGTGCTCATCGTCGTGGAAGCCCAGGTCAAGCTGGTTATAGACGTACTCGAGGCCTGATGCGCCGCTGTGCGCACCGGCGGTTATCACCCGGCCCGTCTGGGTGTGGATGATCTCGCCCCGACCGAGCGTCTCGTAGTCATACAGCTCGTAGTTGTGGCGGTCCTTCAAGGCACCGTCTGCGTGGATACCACTCTCGTGAGCGAAGGCATTGGCACCGACGCCCGGCTGATTGATTGGTATCGGCACATTGAAGGCCTTGGAGACATAGGAAGCCAGTTTCCAGGCCTTGCTCAAGTCAATGCTGCTCGCCACCAAGTCATCCTGTCCCCACTTGGCCGAGTACTTCAGCGCCAGGATGCAGGAGACGAGGTCCGCATTGCCGGCCCTCTCACCCACTCCGTTGACCGTGGTGTTGATGTAGGCGTCCTGACCGGCCTCGCAGCAGGCGACGGCACCGGCGCAGGAGTTGGCCACTGCCAGCCCCAGGTCGTTGTGGCAGTGCAGTTCCACGGGCATCGCAACCTCCCTGGCGATAACGGCGACGCGTTCCGCGATGGAAGTGGGGTCGTCATACCCCAGAGTATCACAGTAGCGAAAACGGTCCGCTCCGACCTCTTTCCCTGCCTCCGCAAACCTGATGAGGAAGTCCAGATCCGTGCGTGAGGCGTCCTCGGCGTTGATGCCGGCAGTCAGCGCGCCGCCCTCCTTGGCTGCCACCACCGAGTCAACCATCATGCGGATAATGTCATCCTGGGTGAACTTGCCTCGGAATTTCCACTGCAGCATCTGCTCCGAGGTCGAGATGGAGAGATTGAAGTGCTCGACATTCGTGCGGTCCTGGGCGATCTTGACATCCGATGCCAGAGCGCGCGACCAGCCCGAAAGCTGCAGGTACTTTATGAACGCGCCATCGCCGTTATCATCCGACCCTTCCTTGGTCAACGCCACATTCGCGTTGATATAGTTGGCTTCATGCTCGGACAGCGGGAAGCCCATTTCGCTCTGGTACACGCCCATCTCGTCCAGCAACCAGTTGATGACCGTCTTCTGCAGCTTCGACAGCGATATGCGGGCAGTCTGCTCGCCATCGCGGTTGGTCACATCTACGAACTCTATTCTCGGCATAGCACTTACCACCCCGTCCTGCCATTCGGCGGGAATATTGACTGTGTTACGACTCGTACAACGATGCGATACTGCTCTCAGGGAACTACTACAACGGGGTATCGCCGTGTGCCGTATAGCGCAGCGAACGCTATGCGTCCGCCGGCTGGCTCACGGCGCCACTAGGGATGGGGCCGGTTCGGCCCCCCCTCGCGCTCAGTTCACTGGGGATAAACGACGTCATCTTGTCCATTTCCACGCCATCCGTTGCGGTTACTTCTATATTATACCTGCTAGCGCCATTCATTGCAACTTCAACGGCGGTGCAAGGCAGCATCTAGAATCGTGATGGTCTTGCAGGAAGTGAAGCGGCAGCCGCTCCTGGAGGCAAACGGCGGTGGGCCGGCTACTCTGGAGTTGGCGAGCACCGTTCTCGCCCACTACCGCCGACGCCCGCCGCCGGGGGGGGGGGG